>CAYRDO010000014.1:0-11068 GCA_964422985.1 uncultured Rhodohalobacter sp.
CATTGCCTGGTTGAGCTTATGAAGAATATCTTCCTTGTCGTCTTTGGTCAACTCGGGAGTGTTTGTGGTGGATTCCATCGTTTCCCGAAGCCATTTACGTTCCTCAAGATCCAGCAGGTGCATATATTCCGCACCGATTTTTCCGCAATACGTTTCGCGAAGAAGCTGGATGATATCGCGCAGTTTTGCGGTTTTCTTGCCACCAAGTCCGTCACAGTAAAATTCGCGATCCAGATCCCAAAGAGTCAGTCCGTAGTATTCGAGATCAAGTTCGGGACCTCTGCCGGGTTCGGTTCCAAGCGGATCCAGATCGGCAAGAACATGACCACGCATTCGGTACATATTTATAAGCCGCCAAACGGCAATTGCTCTTCGATCTTGCTCAAGCGTGTTGCCCCGGCCGCTTAACTGTCCTTCATATTTATCCTCACCGTAAGGGAACGGTTCATAAGGAATATCCAGATCTGAAAATATTTTTTCGTAAAAGTCTTCTTTTCCGTTCAGTAGATTATGCACGTGCTGTAGGAACATTCCCGACTCAGCACCCTGAATAATGCGATGATCGTAGGTACAGGTCATGGTCATTACTTTACTCACACCGAGCTGGTTGAGTACATCCTGTGCCATTGATTGAAACTCAGCTGGATAGTTAATTGCACCCGTTGCAATAATGGCTCCCTGACCTTTCATCAACCGTGGAACAGAAGAAACGGTCCCGATCGTACCCGGATTCGTGACACTAATTGTAGTATTCTCAAAATCAGAGAGTTCAAGATTTCCGTTTCTGGCTTTGTCAATGAGTTTAGAATAGGCTACCAGAAACTCCTTAAAATTCATCTGGTCAACGCCCTTAATATTAGGAACGACCAGATTTCTGGAACCGTCTTTACTCTCGAGGTCTACGGCAATGCCTAGGTTCACTTGTCCCGGTTTAACCCGGAAATGATCGCCATTTTTTTCCGTGTAATAGGAATTAATATTCGGAAATTCTTTTAATCCCTGGATAACTGCCCACGCAATTAGGTGCGTAAAAGAGGCTTTCATATTGCTGGTTTTCAGAAGATGCGAGTTGATAATCTTCCGATCTTCCGTCATCATTTTTACAGGTAAAACTCGTAAAGACGTAGCTGTGGGTACATAAACACTCTCGTCCATGTTTTCCACAATCTTGGAAGCCACTCCCTTAATTTTCTCTATATCTGCGCCTTCAGGAATTTTCGGCTCTTTCTTCTCTTTTTCAGCCGGTTTCTCTTTCTTTTGCTCAGGCTTTGGCTTCTCTTTTGTTTTTGCAGGAGCGCCATTCCCCTGGCTCGGGGTTTCCTCAACCTCTATCCCTTCCAGTTCATCGAAATATCTCTTCCAATGTCCCGGTACGGATTCAGGATCCTCTTGGTATTGTTTGTATAGTTCATCTACAAGTGCGGAGTTGGGTCCAAAAACGGCTTCAAGTGATTTCAAAGTAGTGAGTCTTGAAAATTTGTAGTGTAGTTAAATAGAAATGTTTTTTGAAAAAGCGTCTGTACGTGGAGCCCTGGTCGGGCTTTCGCGATAAATGATTGTGATGTATTTGAATAAAACTTCATAAAACGTATTAAAACTAACCAATAATGCCTAAAAATACGATGATTTTTGTACTGTTGTGAAGTTAATTTTTGTCAAATTCATCATTTATCGAGGGGTCTGTATTCTTTATATTCAACCTTATTCAGAATCACAAAATTATAGAATTAAAGCATACTAAATGAGTAACAAAAACGGAGCTGAAAATATTCATTGGGATCTGTCGGATCTGTACGAATCACCTAACGATCCGAAATTGAAATCAGACACTGAGGGAGTGATCAAAAAAGCGGAGACATTTAATTCAACGTACCGCGGAAGAGTTGCGGAGTTGGATGCTTCAGAGTTTGCTCAAATGCTTCGGGAGTATGAGGAAATTATACAGACACTTGGTAAGATCGGATCGTTTGCACATCTGATCTGGTCCACTAATACAGAAGACCCGGAACTTGGGAAATTACTGCAGCAAGCAAATGAGTTGAGTTCGGAAGTCAGTCAAAAACTGGTTTTTTCTGATGTGGAATGGCTGAAGATTGAGGATGAAAAAGCGAATAAACTTATTCAGTCTGATGAATTGAGCAAATGGAAACACTATCTCGAGGTTTCAAGACTTTATAAAGAGCATACCCTCACCGAGGAAGCTGAGAAGGTGATGAGTGCGAAATCTGTAACCGGACGTGCGGCTTGGAACCGGTATTTTGATGAGACTCTCGGCGCCGCCCGCTTTGAACTGGAAGATGAGATGCTCACTGAGCAGGAAGTGCTTAGTAAACTCCATGAACCAAATCGGGAGTTGAGAAAGAAAGCTCATGCATCGCTGACGGAAACGTTTCGGGATCACTCCAGAACACTCACCTTTATTTTTAATACGCTTCTTGCTGATAAATCCACGAATGATAAACTTCGAAATTATGAGAGCTGGATTACATCAAGGAATCTCTCCAATCAAACCGATAATGAAACCGTGGATGCACTGGTTTCTGCCGTCACGGATAATTATCCTCTCGCGCAAAGATATTATAAACTGAAGCGAAAACTGCTTGGTGTAGATGAGATGTTCGATTACGATCGATATGCACCGATAACCAAATCCACAGAAACGGTAAAATGGGAACAGGCCAAAGAGATGGTTTTGGAGGCGTATGGAGATTTTCATCCGCAAATGAGCTCTATTGCCGGCGAGTTTTTTGAGAAGAACTGGATTGATGCAGCGATCAAACCCGGGAAAAGGGGAGGAGCTTACTCCGCGAGTACGGTCACATCGGTTCATCCTTATGTATTTATGAATTTTGATGGAAGGTTACGCGACGTTCAAACGCTGGCTCACGAATTGGGTCATGGTGTGCATCAATATCTCTCCAGAAAGCAGGGAGAATTACAATCCTCCACGCCATTGACAACTGCTGAAACGGCCTCCGTTTTTGGTGAAATGCTAGTTTTCAACAAACTGATGAATCGGTTGGAAGATCCCAGCGAAAAACTGGCTTTATTAGTAAGTAAAATTGACGATACAATTGCTACTGTTTTTCGCCAGATTTCAATGAACCGTTTTGAGAATAAAATTCATACGGCTCGGCGAGAGCAGGGAGAATTATCAACAGAGCAATTTTCTACGTTTTGGATGGAGACGCAGAAAGATTTGTATGGGGATTCGGTCACACTTACCGACGAGTATAAAATCTGGTGGTGCTACATACCGCACTTTCTGCATACTCCCGGTTATGTGTACGCATATGCCTTTGGAGAGCTACTTGTGCTGGCTCTGTACGATTCATACAAATCATCAAAAAATGGTTTTTCGGATAAATATCTTTCATTGTTAGAAGCCGGAGGAAGTGATTGGCCTCACAACCTTGTTTCTACGATGGGGCTCGACATCAAAGACAAAAATTTCTGGAACCGGGGACTGGACCTTTTTGAGGAAATGGTAAAAGAGGCCGAAGAGTTGGCAGCTTCCCTATAAAAAGCTACTTTACAAACCTTTGATAAAAAATAAATACGGTATGAGCTCTAAGCGGGAAGAGAAGGCACTTTTAGAATTTAAGCACATCATGGACGACCTGATGCAACTGGTTGGCAGGTCTACAAATGCCAGAACGGCTTATCTGTATTGGGTGAACCGATCCCGTCAGCAATTTGTGCTTGAAACAACATACACCGAGTTCTCAAATGTGATGTTTAAAGATCGGATTGGGTTTGAGAAATTTTATCTCGACCAGTTCAAAGAGATAGATGATATTTTGCAGATTGAAGTAGGAAATAAGGTGAGCGAAGAAGATCTACTTCATTATTACAACCGGGTTCCCACAAATTATCTCACCATTATTCCGTTTGAGAATAATAATTCTACAGTCGCACTAACGGTTCTTGAAACCGAACAGCCACTGGATCTGAAAGAGTTTGAGAAGCCGATTTCTGCCTATCGAAATGCGCATATGAATGTGTTGAACACATATCTGGAGCTGACAGATCTTTACGAGGATCAGAAAAAGTGGTCAGAATACGATGAATCCACGGACATGATCACAACAAAAATAAGTCACGTGGATGTGTTAAGCGTGATGGCCGAGGAGATGCAGAAATTGTTACCCTCGGGTGGAGTTTCTGTCGTTTTACGGGGAATGGAAACATGGGTGAATGTACTCCGTTCCTCAAAATCTCCGGAATATCCATCCATCGGTTTGATGGTAGATGAAAAATCGATGGCGTATGATGCGCTTCAAAAAGGGGAGACTCTGTTTTCGATTCATTTCAATCAGAATCCGAAGAGAATTTCAGCATCCGAAAAATCTACTGACGGAGCTACACTTGCCATTCCCGTGCTGATGTCGGATAAGCGTTGTGCGGTTGTGCTGGCGTATGACAAAAATCCACTGACTTTCAAAGAATCGACAAAGCATCAGTTAAGAAATTTGGTGAAAATTGCATCACTCACCATCCAGGCGAATGAGGAGAATACCAATATCAGCCAAAATATTTTGTCAACCGAATACGGAAATTTTCAACCCGATCTGATGGATCGATGTATTGAAACGGAAAGAGAAAGAGAACCCGGAAAAGATCAGTTGTGGTTTGGGTTGATTGGAATTGACAATCTTTCCGAATTACGATCCCGTTTTAGGCTCGAAGATCTGAAAAAACTTCAGCGATTGATGGTGAAAGCATTGAATCCTTCACGATTGGGAATGAATGGTATGATCGGCTTTCACAGCGATTATGTGTATTCATACCTGATGATGAGTGCTGATAAAGATCAACATGATGAATGGCTGGAAACCATCAGGCAAGATTTAAGAGACAAACTGGACCTTGGAGATGGCCGAAAAGTGGAGGTTTTGATTAATTATGGATCCAAAAAAGTTGAGAGCGGATCAAGAGAAATGAAGGATTTATGGAAGGAGGTAAAACAATCCCTCAGCAGCTCAATGAGAAATGAAAATGCGACAATCTCGCGTCTGTAATTATGCCACGAACTTTTTTATTGATTATTGATGGATTGGGAGTCGGAGCGCAGGAAGATGCCCATCTCTATGGCGACGAAAAAGCCGATACACTTGGAAATGTAAGCCGAATTGCAAAAGTAAAACTCCCAAACTTCGAACAATTAGGTTTGGGAAATATACGGGATTTTGAATCGATACAGCCTGTTGATTCTCCCAAAGCCTCATTTGGTAAAATGAGAGAGGTATCAGGCGGGAAAGACAGTACAACCGGTCATTGGGAATTTGCGGGAATTCATTTAGATCAGCCATTTCCAACCTATCCGGATGGATTTCCGAAAGAAGTGATTCAACAATTTTGTGATGGAATTGGAGTTCAGGATGTGCTTTGTAATCAACCCTATTCCGGAACACAGGTAATTGCGGATTATGGTGTTGAGCATATTGAAAGTGGGAAACCGATTGTTTATACCTCTGCTGACAGTGTTTTCCAGGTAGCCTGTCACGTGGATGTAACCCCTATTGAAAAGCTCTACGAGTGGTGTGAGTTTGCCAGAAAAGAAGTGATGATTGATGATCATAGCGTGGGGCGGGTGATTGCTCGTCCTTTTCATGACGAACCGGGTTCATTTGAACGCATTTCTGAAAAACGCCGCGATTATTCCCTGGCACCACCCAAACCGAATTTGCTTTCCGAATTGCAGAAAAATAATATTCAGATCTATTCCATTGGCAAAGTGATTGATCTTTTTGCGGATCACTATTTTACTCAATATCGAAAAACCAGCAGCAATGCAGAGGGAATTTCTCAATTGTTGAGTTTAATGAGTGCCAACATTCAAGACAGTTTTACGTTCACGAATTTAATTGATACCGATCAATTGTATGGTCACCGACAGGACCCTGAGGGATATGGTGGATGTCTCGAAGAAATTGACCGGGCTCTTCCATCTATGTTAGATAAGCTTCAGGATAATGATCTATTGATTATCTCAGGAGATCACGGAAATGATCCGGCTGATGATAGTACCGATCATACTCGTGAATTTGTACCTGTTCTTGCATTTAAAAAAGGTTCAGAAAGGAGTGAAGATTTAGGAACTCTCGAAACATTTTCTGACGTTTCGGCTACTATCCTAGAGATGCACAAAATACAAAATAGATTGGAAGGACAGTCGTTCTTAAACAGACTATAAAATGGAAACCCGGTTTTCTTATAGCGTCAATAATTCATATATTTGAAAGATTGTTTAACTACCTCTTTTATATACCAAATTCAATTTCTGTTCGTAGTTAAACTGAAGTAAATAATCGAATCTTAACTTAGATTTAAAACATAGTGGCTAAAAGTTCAGGCATTTCTACTCGCGAATCAGAATCACTGGATCGCTATCTACACGAAATAGGAAAAGAGAAACTCATCACCCCGGAAGACGAAGTACGTCTTGCCAAAGAAATTCAAAAAGGATCACAACGAGCGCTTGAGGATTTAACAAAAGCCAACCTTCGATTTGTGGTATCTGTTGCAAAACAATATCAAAACCAAGGATTATCACTCGGTGACTTGATTAACGAAGGAAATCTCGGGTTGATTAAAGCTGCGAAGCGTTTTGACGAAACAAGAGGTTTTAAATTTATTTCTTACGCCGTTTGGTGGATTCGTCAGTCTATCCTGCAGGCATTGGCTGAGCAGAGCCGAATTGTACGTCTGCCATTGAACAGGGTAGGGGCTCTTAATAAAATTGGTAAAGAGCTTTCCAAATTGGAGCAGGAATATGAACGAGTTCCTTCTGCAGCCGAACTGGCTGAAAGCCTGGACATGACTGTATCTGAAGTAGCAGATACGCTGAAGATTTCTGGCCGTCATCTCTCGATGGATGCTCCTTTCGCACAGGGTGAAGACAACAGGCTTCTCGACGTTCTGGAAAATGAGGAGATTCCCGATCCCGATAACGATCTGATGGGAGAGTCTCTGAAAGTTGAGATCGAGCGGGCACTTTCTAAACTCACAAATCGTGAAGCTGAAGTGATTCGTCTCTATTTCGGAATTGGCCGGGAGCACTCGCTCACACTCGAAGAGATTGGTGAACGATTTGACCTGACTCGTGAGCGTGTTCGACAGATTAAAGAGAAAGCATTGCGTAAGCTTCGGCATCACAACAGAAGTGCTGCTCTGAGAGCTTATCTCGGGTAAATATCTCAAACATTTTAGATATGAAAGGTGAAGTAATCCGCTTCACCTTTTTTTATTTATATCCGGTCCACTTCACATGAATATGTGATTTGTGCAATACAATTATCTTTTTAGCTTGCGTAGATAATGAATATTCGATCGCTCATACTCGCTCTGATCATTGGCTTGGCTTTTTTGAAGGCAGCGGATGCCCAGTACCTGCCTTTTCGAACCTATTCTATTGAAGTTGGGCTGAGTGAATCGGTAGCCCAGGCTCTAATTCAAGACGAACGCGGATATATTTGGGTTGGTACCGGTTATGGTTTGAATCGATTTGATGGAGTTTCATTCAAACAGTACTATGAAGAAGATGGTCTTGCCTCCAACGACGTTCATTCCCTTTTCCAAGATAGTGAAGGTACACTCTGGATAGGTACGGAATATGGAATTTCTATTTTGGATGGAGACACGCTCACTACACCTTCCTCCGTATCCCCATTGAATCAATACCCCGTCATTTCGATCACGGAAGATCAGGAAGGAAATTACTGGTTTGGAACTGAATCCAACGGCGCATGGATGTTGAATGAAGAAGGTGACCTTGTTTCTGTAAATGAAACGATGGACGTTGCTATGCAATGGGTTCAAACGATCTATTCAGCAAATGACGGCACGATTTGGATCGGCTCACGAGAAGGATTGGCCAGAATCAGCAATGGAGAAGTGCGGTATCATTCTACAGAAAATGGATTGCCCGATGATCGTATCCGCCATATTACCGGCGATGCATTTGGCAGGATTTGGATCGGCACATTTTCCGGGCTGGTAAAATACGAAGAAGGAAATCTTACGATTTATGATCGTACAGATGGTTTACTGGATGAAAAAATCCAGACGATTACTGTAGAAGACAGAAATAGAATTTGGCTTGGAACAGAAAGTGGTATTTCCCTCTTTGACGGGAGAACTTTTGAAAATTACACGAGAGAGGAAGGAGTTCCCGGTACAATTGTTCAATCATCATTATTGGATCACGAAGGAAATATGTGGTTTGGTACTCTCGGCGGTGGGATGTGTATATATGTAGGAGACTATTTTCAAAGCTATAATATTGAAAATGGACTTACGAATAATGTTATCACGGGTTTTACTGAAGGTCCGAATGGGGATGTTTGGGTAGCCACATATGGAGGAGGTTTATTACGGTATGACGGGGAAACTTTTCATCCTTATGATGAATCGGATGGGTTGGTTGATAATATTGTTTTTGAATTATTTTTGGATAGTCAAAACCGAATGTGGATTGGTACGCGGGGAGGAATAAGCATTTATGAGAATGGAGAGTTTAATACGATAAGTAGAGACCGGTTTCCTTTCGAATATGTTCGAAAAATCTATGAAGATGAAGAGAAGAATGAGTATTGGATAGCTACGTACGAAAGTGGTGTGATCCAACTTCAGGAAGACGGGTACATTCAGCATCACACAGAAAATGGTTTTTTGAATAATACAGTGATGGATATCAAACGGGACGATGAAGGCAATTATTGGTTTGCAACGTACGGCGGGGTGGCGATCTACGATGGTGAGGAATTTGAGTATCTGACTATGGCCGACGGACTTCCAAGCAACGGTGTAATCCATATTCATATTGATCATAATGGTGATAAATGGTTTTCAACATTTAATGGGGTAGCAAAATATGATGGCGAGAACGTTCAGCGACTAAGTCAATCAGAACAGATCGATCTTATCACATATTTCACTATTCAGGATCAGGAGAATCAATATTGGGTGGGTACAAATCGAGGACTTTACCGATTGCATCCCCAGGAGCTTCTGGAGGCTGAAACGACCCTTGAACGCTTGCAATCATTTCGTGTGTATAACAAAAATCAGGGACTCATCGCTAATGAGCTGAATGCAGGTGCATCATACGTGGCGTCTGATGGTACAATTTGGCTGGGAACCGTTGAAGGGTTGAGTCATTTTTATCCAAATGAAATTCGAGAAATTGATGCACCACCCGGAATTGAATTTGAAGAGGTGATGGTAAGCGGCCGTATGATCGATCCAAGAGGTGACCATCAGTTTGAGAATGATGAAAATTTCGTACAGATTTCGTATTCCGGTTTAAGTTACGAAGCCCCGGATCAGATTTTTTATGAATATCGGATGAGAGGATTAGATCAGGGGTGGCAAATTACCAGAGAACGGACCATTCGCTATCCTTCACTTTCTCCCGGGGAATATGAATTTCAACTTCGGGCTTATAATGCGGATGGCGTAGTAAGTGCATCCAGAGCTCGTTTTTCATTTGATATTGCCTATCCGTATTACCTGCAATGGTGGTTTTTTGTGCTGATTCTTTTAGTGATTATAGGTTTGATTCTGTTTTCTATACGATATTTCAAGTTTAAGAAACAGGTGGATATTGAACGGATGCGTGTTCAAATTGCCAGTGATCTTCATGATGATGTCGGTTCCTCCTTAACTGAACTTGCGCTTCAAACTGATTTTTTGCAAGCCGTTACCGACGGTGAGGATGTAAAGAAAACGCTTCGTCAGCTTGGTGAGCATAGCCGCAAGATTGTGAATAGCCTGGACGATATTGTCTGGTCTATTGATTCCCGAAACGATACAGCAGGAGACTTAACTGACCGGATGCAGGATTATGTTAATCAGGTGTTTGTGAATGGAGAGGTAAGCGTTTTTTATGATTTTGAAAATCTTAGGATGCATGAAAAACTGCCGGTTGACGTTAAAGAAAACATATACCTTATTTTTAAAGAAGCAATTAACAATATCGTAAAGCATTCTAATGCTACGCGAATTGATATCGATTTCTCATTCTCCGGGAAAACGTACAAGCTGGAAATACACGATAATGGCACCGAGATCAAAAATGACAGAAAATCGGGACAGGGTTTGCGAAATATTCAAATGCGGGCAGACCGTATAGACTCAGAAGTTGAAATTATTTCGAATGGCGGATTTACCGTTCGTGCAACCGGGTCCATCAAATAAAAAGAGGAGACATTATGATTAATATTGGAATCGTAGAAGATAATGTGAAGATCAGAAATCTGATCCAGAGATATCTGGATATGCAGGACTCAATGAGTTGTAAAACCGCAGTTGATTCTGTAGAAGAGATGCTCGAACATCTCAAAGAACATGATCCGCCGGATGTTATGTTGATGGATATTCAATTGCCGGGAATGTCGGGAATAAAAGGGATTGAGATCATCAAAAAAAATTACCCGGATATTGAAATTATCATGTTAACGGTGTATCACGATTCACATAAAATTTTCGATTCACTTGTGGCCGGCGCTTCCGGATACTTGCTGAAACACACTTCGTTGCCTGAAATCAAAGAGTCGATCGAAAATCTGGTAGCAGGGGGTGCACCGATGTCTCCACAAATCGCACGGAAGGTGATTGAGCATTTCAATCAGCCCGAACCTGAAAAGAAACCAAAAAGTGATTTAACAGCCAGAGAGCAAGATATTGTTAACGGACTCGTTGATGGGCTGAGCTATAAATTAATTGCCGATCGATACGATATTTCTATTGATACCGTTCGTGCCCATATACGAAACATTTATAAGAAATTGCACGTTAATTCTAAGGCAGAAGTGATTGCAAAATCCCTGCGTGGAGAAATCTAAATGAGCGGTCGCATCACATGGTTATGTGATAGTTGGTTGTTCAAATATATTGTATTTTAAGAGTGGATAAGTAAAACACGGTAATTCCGGAGGCTATTATGAGACATTCAACAAAAATCACCACTTTTTTGATTGCGGTGTTGGCGCTCACTGCAACAAGTTGCTATACGCAGCTTTATACTACTACACCTTCAAGTTCAGGTGGATATTATACATCACCG
>CAYRDO010000014.1:11086-33115 GCA_964422985.1 uncultured Rhodohalobacter sp.
AAGCACAACGGTGGTATGAAGAATATGGAGCCACACTTGCCCATGACCCTTATGTACGCCACTACACATTAAATCATTACCGTTACACTAGAGGTTTTTCGCCTTATCATTCTTACTACTATCCACATTATCCATACTATTCACGTGTAGACTCATGGAGTTTTTCATTAGGATTTCATGTCGGTTGGGGATGGAATCACTGGTATCCTCATTATCGCTACAATCCTTACTATGATTATTACGCTTATCCTGGTTACTATCCATATTACGGAGGTTACTGGGGATGGGGAAGACCATATTATGGCAACACGATTGTTATCTATAACGGATCACGCGGAACGGCACGGAATTATGGTCCCAGAGGGAATGGATTGACTTCCCGGGGCTCTGCAGTTGATCGCCGAACCCGATCTGATGCGAGTGTTAGAGACACAGCCCCCAGAAGATCCGTTCGTTCTGATGCAAGAGATAGAAATATTACGAATACCAGAAGTCGCGGTACGATTAACAGATCCAGTGGAACTACCCGATCACGGTCATCTTCTACAGTAAGAAGTCGTTCCGGAAACAGCTCAAACAGTAGAGGTACAGTTAACAGAAGTGGATCAAACCGTTCAAGAAGTTCCGGAAATACTGTAAATCGAAGTCGGTCTTCCTCAAGCAGAGATAACGGAACTGTAAACAGAAGTCGGTCGTCAAATCAATCACGAGGAAATATTGGTAGTGACGGCGTGATTATCAGTCGCGGGAACTCCATTATTACCAATCGTGAGAACGACCACCGACGCCGGAGTACAGTAAATGATAGATCTTCTGTCAATACCCGAAGTCGATCTGCAACAGTCAACAATCGTATTCAAGATTATAATCAACAGCGAGATCGAAGCAGAGTGGAGTCAAACCGACCTCAAACTCGCAGAGAGCGATCTTTAAATTCGCTCCGAAGCAGATTGCTGGATCAAAAAGCAGATTCACCTGACAAGCATTACACACCATCAAGAAACAGAAGTTCGAATGTTTTTAATAGCCGCGCAGCTCGTGAGATCTATAATTCAGTAATTGGAAATTCGAGCAGCAGATCACGAAGCAGCAGTTCTTCTGTAAGCCGTTCTTCATCTTCCAATAATCGATCTTCTTCAGTAAGTCGATCCAGATCAAATAATTCATCAAGATCAACAGTTCGATCCAGCCGAAGTTCTTCATCATCAAAAGGTCGAAGTTCATCGAACAGATCTTCTTCATCAAGATCAAGAGATAAGAATTAGTTTGGCTTAAACATTACAAAGAAGTTTAAATAATCATCTTAGGTAGGCGAACTATGCGTAAAATTTTAATACCTGCTATTCTGTTTGTACTCTTTTGTGGCATTGAAAGAGCGAATTCTCAGCATGACAACAATATTCTCATGTACAACAACCAAGCCACACTTTTTGGCGATTACGATGTTGCTTTTGACCCTATTTCAATCATCATTCCGGGTACAGCTACAAAATCGGGAATTGGTGGATATATAGATAATCCGGCAAGTATGGCTCTGTATAAACAAAGTTTTGGGGATTTTGGATTGTCTTACGGATCTGTAACAGAGGATGCTACCTATTTGGGAAATTCAGTCTCTGAGGATAATAGTCAGTTCAATTTATCGAATCTTGGTTTTGTGTACTCGTTTCCTGTTGAACGCGGGAGTTTTGTGATTGGAGCGGCTTACGCCAGACACACGTCATTTAACAGGGCCTTGGGATTCAGCGCCCGTAATGAGAACAGCACTATTACAGATCAATTTAAAACAGACGGATCTCCATACCAAGAGATCGCGTTTAACACCTTTGCCACCGATTATGGGGATGAATTCCAGGATTGGGATGAATCAATTTTCAGGATTGGTTTCGAAGATTACGGCGATTATCTGGGAGTACAACAGCAAGGTGAAATTTTCCGTGAAGGTGGCGGGGGAGAGTATTCACTCTTTTTTGCTACTGAGTTCCAGGAAAATTTTATGATTGGCGCGAGTATCGGACTTCTTTCAGGTGAATTTGAATACAATCGAATCTTCCAGGAAATTGATGAATTTAACGATTACGGAAGCGATATTATCGACAGTGATGATGATGGGATGGGCGATACGGATATCGACAATATCATTTTGGATGATCAGTTAAGGACCCGATACAATGCATTTCGTGCACGAGCCGGCGCTCTCTACAAAGCAACGGATATCATCAATTTTGGGGTCAGTTATACGTTTCCGACCATAATTTTTATGGACGAGGAATTTGATGCGTCTATATCAACGACGTTCGATAATGGGGAAGGATTTGATGATGCCACCAACAGCAGTTTTACCTATGATGTGATTTATCCTGGAAAAGTAGCTTTGGGAGCGGCACTGCAAGACCTTTCCGGGCTTTCAGTCTCGTTATCTGCTGAGTATATCGACTATTCAAATACTGAGATTGAGTTTGAGGATAGTGATCTTTTTGAGGATCAACAGCTTGAAAATGAGTTTATAAAAAACACGTATCAATCTGTCTGGAGTTATCGGGCAGGACTTGCTTATGATTTGAACCCAAATTTTACCATTCGCGGCGGATACGGTTTTAAGCCGAGCCGATTTGCTGATGGCAATGATGATCAAACGGCATACTCATTTGGTGCAGGATTTTCATTGGGGCCGGGCATTCGGTTTGAGGCGGCCGCCAGGTATCTGACGTGGGATGAAGAATCCACAGTTTATGAATATGGCGATTATGACTATTCTCCACTCCCTGATAATCTGCCGGATGTGAATTTCCAATCAGAGACAGCTAACCGAACGGTTGAACGATGGCAATTATTAGGTACGCTTCGTTTCCGGCTGTAAATAAAAAAAGTCCGCATTTCTTACTGAAGTGCGGACTACAATCAAATTGATTAAAATTTTTTGATTATCCTTTCTTGGGGTTCACACTTAATACAGCCGTTTTAACGTGCCTTACTACGTTTGCAGTTGTGCTTCCCATCATCAGGTAGTTGATGCCTGTTCTACCCACTGTAGCCATTACAATGAGGTTATACTCATTATTTTGCACGTGATTAAAAATAGCTTCGTGGACAGAATCTTTCGATACAATCACTTTATTTTTCACCTGACCTGAGATGCGTCCGAAATGTTCTTTCTCAAGGAGTTTTAAACGTTCTTCGCGAATTTTTCGGATTGATAAATCTTTCTCATCTTCATCAAATTGCTCAAAACTGAGAACGTGAATCAGGTCAACAGTGCCACCGGTTTTTTTGGCGATATCAATAGCATAAGGATAGGCTTCAGCCGCATTATCTGAAAAGTCGGTTGTGACCATAATCTTTTTGAAATCACCCACATTCGAGTCGTTTTCGACAACCATTACAGGTGTGTGGGCGAGTCGAAGAACCTTCTCCGCAACAGAGCCAAGTAAAAATCTCGAAAATCCGGTTCGTCCATGGCTGCTCATAATAATATAATCGTAGTCTTCGGAGGCATCGATGATAGCTTCTGCAGCATTTCCAAGAACAACAGAGGGTTCATCAAGCCTGCTCTTATCAATATTTTCCTCAGAAATTTCTTTAACCCTGTTTGCCAACTGGTCTTCCAGATGCTCAAAATTTTGATACATATTGGAGCTCAAACCCAATGCATAAGGTTCATCCAATTCTGAAATAGGGAGATGTGAATAAAACGGTGTAATCTTACCATCAAAAATCTTTGCAAATGTATCGGCTACTTGCAAAGCCTTCTTACTGCGTTCAGAAAAATCAATTGGGACAAGAATCTTCATCGGAATAGAATTTGGGTGAATATTATCATGTTATACCTCAGTCTCTCTACCTATAATTTCTCTAAAATTTGGATAAACATAAACAAAAAAAGCACTAAGAGAGTAAAAAGTGATATCAAGAGTTCATCAGTTTCTTTGCCTGTTTTTTAAAATCCAGTGAATAATAGGCGGAGCTATAATAATAGCTATAAATAGTTTGCCCGTATAGATATAAAGAAGCAACGTGATTAAAATACAAACGAGTAAAATGATGAAGGAAATGAGCCAAACCTTTTGATTTGTCCTCATATTTATCCGGCTTCAAGTCTTAAAATTTCAAGCGGAGAATGGTTAAATATATGCCTGCTGCCACTCCATCCGATCACGATAGCTGAGATTGTTATCAGAGTTGATAAAAGAGAGACAGTGAGAAGATCGGGGACGAAAACCAAGTCGAAATAGAAATAGGCTAACGCCCAGCTTGTCAGAAGAGCAAGCAGAAGTCCTGTCAACCCGGAAAGCAATCCCAAAAGAGCATATTCCATGGTTTGAATAGTACCAATTTGAGATTTATTAGCCCCGAGTGTTCGAAGTAGAACCGATTCCCGAGTTCTCTGTTTCCTGCTGATAGCGATGGAACTTGCAAGTACAATAAATCCTGTAAGGATGCTGAAAAATGCCATAAACTGAATAGCCAACGCCATTTTATCTAGAAATTCACGAACACTTTCAAGCGCAACAGAAATATCAATGGACGAAATATTCGGGAATTCGGCAGTTACTTCTTGCTGTAGAGCTATGGTTTGTTCTCGAGAATTCGTTTTGATGGTAGACGCAAAAAATTGAGGGGCCTCCTCAAGTACGCCTTTCGGGAAGAGAACAAAGAAATTAGGTTGAGGACGCTCGAAATCGACTTCACGAATACTTGCTACCACAGTTGTAACCGGAACCCCCTGAACGTTAAATCCAAGTGTGTCACCAAGCTGTACTTTCAGATCGTCATCAATCTGATCTGCAATTGAGATCGGTACCACAGAACCAATTCCATCAGCTTCGCCAATCCATTCTCCTTCAATAATCGTTTCGGAATCAATGAGTGAATCTCTGTACGTGACCCGGTATTCTCTGGAAAGCGCCCATCCGCTGATATCAAGTGAGGTATCAGCACGTACTTCTGAAACTGGAACGCCTTTCCGGCTGGCAAGACGCATCGATACAAGTGGTACATTTTGAATCACCTCTGCATTGTTTTCTTCAACAATATCCAAAAAGGGTTCATTTTGATCGATTTGAATATCATAAAAAACAGCATCGGGCATTTGCTCGCCGGTTTGAAACTCGATTCGTTGAAGAAGCATATCCTGGCTCAAATAAAGCGTACCGATCAAAAGCATGCCCATGCCTAGAGTAATCATCAGCATGGATGTTTGATTGTTGGGTCTGAACAGATTTGCCATGCCCTGCCGAACGGTATACGAAAATGATTTCAATCGAAGCTTTTTAATAGTAAACATCAACAGAGCTGATACTGCCCAAAGCAGAAATACACACGCTATCAGTCCACCGGTAAATCCCAGGGCAACTAAGAAACTTTCCGTTAGGAGCCCAACAACAACGATCAAAATCAAAATAGTGGAAGAGAACGACACAATCTTTGCTCGTTTTGATAATGCCTTAATTGGAGAAAACTCGACCGTTCGAAGAGTTAAAAGTGGCGAAATTGTGCTGATGGTAACCAATGGTAAAAGTGAGAAAACCAAACTGATTAGCAGCCCGGTCATTAATCCTAAAGTGACCGCTGGAATAGATAACGATTGAATAATCTCGAATGGCAGCAATCCTTCAAAGAGAGAAGGAATGTATAGCTGAATAAAGATGCCTAAACCGGTGCCAATAACCGCACCCACCAGTCCCATTATGGAGATTTGAATTGCAAATGTAGCAAGGATTTTCTCTTTTGTGATGCCAAGACAACGGAGTGTGGCTACTGTGTTCGATTTACGTTTAATGTACACATACACCGCACTGGAAACCCCCAATCCACCAAGCATAATGGCAATAAATGCAATCAGCCCCAAAAAGCGAGATAGGTTATTGACAACCTCTTCAAACTCCTCTTTTTCCTCCTCCACCGTTTCCGTTCGGATTCTGTATTTGTCACCGATCGGATCAAAAGCCGCTTCAATTTCTCTGACTTTCTCAGGATCTTCAATTTTAAAATATTGTTTATACTCAACCCGACTTCCTCTCTCTAATAGTCCTGAATCTTCAACAACAGACTTAGGGATATATACTCTAGGTCCAATCAATGAAAACGCTGCCGCTTCTCCGGGTACGCTGATTAAAGCGCCGCCGATTTCAAGAGTTACATTTCCAACTTGGATACTGTCACCGACTTCAACTCCGTACTGATTGAGCGCTGATTGTTCAACGATGGCAAATTTCTCTTCTTTGTATCGATCAGCCGCATCTGCCGGATCCGATTCTATACTGCCGTAGATAGGGAAGGGGCCTTCAATGGCTCGAATTTGGGATAACCTTGTTGAGCCATTTTTTTTGAAAAGCACCATGGAATTGAACTCAACGGAATTTGCATCACTTCCTCCAATTGAATCAATAAATGCAATCGCTTCTTCGGGATAGGGCTGATTTGAATCCATCTCAAGATCAGCTCCCAGGAGTTCTTTCGATTGATCATCAACCGTTAAGAGAACATCACTTCGAAATGAGAGAATCGCTACAAGTGCAGCAATTCCTGCAATCATTGATGAGGTGTAGAGCAGCAGACTTTTCCACTGAGGTTTGGCGTCTCGCCAGGCTAGCCTCCAGTTTGGGGCAGATAATAATTCTCTAAATAGGTTCATTCTGCAATATTAGCCTGTACGGTTTCGGTTTCATCCACAGGAGATTGCGTATCAGAAATGATTGATCCATTTTTTAGCTCAATAATTCGGTTGCACTTGGAGGCAAGCTCCCGGTCGTGCGTAACGATAATGAGCGTGGTTCCCTCATCCTGATTTAGCTCAAACAAAAGATCTTCAATTTGCGAGCCGGTATCTCCGTCGAGGTTCCCGGTGGGTTCGTCAGCAAAAAGAATGTCGGGTTTGTGGATGAATGCTCTTGCCAATCCTACACGCTGCTGCTCACCACCGGAAAGTTGAGTAGGGTAATGTGTAACGCGATCCTTCAGTCCAACTTTATCAAGAAGGTCAATTGCTTTATTTTCAACTTCTTTGTAAGCAAGTCCACGTAATTCGATGGGCACCATCACATTTTCAAGTGCCGTAAGTGTCGGAATTAATTGGAAAGATTGAAATACAAATCCGATTTGTTCGTTTCTTATAGCCGATAGATCCGATTCGCTAAGAGCTGAAATTTTTTGATTATTAAGAATAACATCCCCAGAAGTTGGTTTATCCAAGCCGGCGCAAAGCCCCAAAAGTGTGGTTTTACCGCTACCGGAAGGTCCGACGATTGCACAGGAGATTCCTTTCTCGACTGAAAAGGAGATATCCTTTAAAACGGTGAGTTGTTTATTACCGCTCTTAAATGTTTTAGAAAGATTTTCTACAGATAAAATGGAACTATTCAGCATTCTTTATTTATTAAATTCAACAATCATCAAACAGAATGGATAATATAAACCATTCCCGAAATGACTTTAATTTATCAAAAAATAACGCATGAGACTGATTAAGGTTGCATTTATAGGTCTATTATTACTTGCTTTTACAAAAGGGTACGCTCAGGATAATCAAACAATTCTGTTTTTTGGCGATAGTATTACCGCAGGCTACGGATTAGAAACGGAGCAGGCTTTTCCTGCACTGATTCAACAAAAGATCGACTCTTTAGATTTGAATTACACCGTTGTTAATGCAGGTTTAAGCGGTGAGACGACCGCCGGTGGCTTGCGCAGGGCCGATTGGATCTTACAACAAGCAGTGGACGTATTTGTTCTTGAGTTGGGTGGAAACGACGGTTTGAGGGGAATCGATCCGGAAAATACAAAGCAAAATCTGCAGGGAATCCTTGACAAGGTTCAAGAGAAATATCCGGAAGCCGAAATTGTATTAACCGGAATGCAGGCTCCACCAAATCTTGGAGATATGTATACGGATGAGTTCAGAAGTGTTTTTTATGAATTAGCCGAACAAAACGATGTGACATTTATGCCGTTCATTCTTGAGGATGTAGCAGGAGATCCGGATCTAAATCAATCCGACGGCATTCATCCCACGGCCAAAGGTCATCAAATTGTGGCTGATAACCTTTGGGATGTTCTTCAACCATTGCTTTAATATTATTGCAGTTTAAACACTATAGTGACGTTTTCCTGTACAGGAATTGTCCGTTCAAATTGTAACATCGATCCGTTTCCGGCATCAAAAGCGGCCATCTCCATACTGCTGCTCCGTGCGGCATAGGGTCTGCTTGAATGATAGTTGATAGTAATTACATCGCTGATCTCTTTTCCGGATGCTTCAGCTAATAATTCCGCTTTTCGCCGTGCTTCCTGAACTGCACTTTGAAGCGCTTCATCACTCGCATCAGCCAAATTTTTAGCCGTGAATGATCCTGAAAAATTGGTAAATCCATTTTCGATGAGTTTGATCTGCATCGCTTCGAACTGAGAAACATCATCCAACACAATCATAATATGTTGCTGAGTTTCGTAACCTCGTTCGCCGGTATTATTATACCTGTTGATATACGAAATGCTGATAGGATTTGCAGTAATATTGCTATCCGCAACGCCTTCCTCAAGAAGCAATTCCGTTAAAAAATTTTCCTGCTCTTTATGATTTTCAAAAGCTTGCCTCGCATCTTGATTGAACTGCGTGATATTTACCTGGAATTGAATTAAATCAGCGGTAACATATGCCTCTCCGGTTGCACTTACAGTTACTTGAGAATCATCTGCTTCAGACTGAGCAGCAACGTTCGGACTAAATGAAAGAAAAAGTGTTAAAGCGAGAGCCAAACAGATTGTTACGTTCTTCATGATGATAGATATGTTAGAGGTTTAATTTAAATGGATTTGGTTTCCAACGATTAAGAAGATCAGATTGGTATAAATCTTAAAATAGATTTTTTCTTAGATCTTGATTCCAATATAAAAATAGTTCTTATTAAGGAAACCTTATCATCCAAAAATGCTCAAACCACTCGTAAGTATCATTGTTCCCGTTTACAATGGAGAAAAATATATTGGTGATACGTTGCAATCCATTTTGTCTCAGAATTATCTGCAAAAAGAAATTATTGTTGTAAATGATGGTTCAACGGACAGCAGTGAGCAAATTATTCGCTCATTTTCCGGCATCAAATATTTTTATCAAGAAAATAGTGGTGTTCCTGTTGCAAGAAATCGTGGAATCAGAGAATCAGTGGGAGAGTTTATTGCTTTTTCCGATCAAGATGATGTATGGAAGCCGAATAAACTAAGTGATCAGGTAAATTACTTGCTGGACAATCCGGAAATTGAGTATGTAATCTCCATGAGAAAAACAGTGTTGGAAGAAGGAGTAACTCCACCGGCATGGCTTAAGAAAGAGCTGTTAGATTCAGAGAATGTAGATCATTCGCCTTCCTCTCTTTTGGCGAGAAAAAGCATTTTTGATAAAGTTGGACTATTCAAGCCCGAGCTAAAAAATGCGAGTGATGTGGATTGGTTTTTCAGAGCCAGAGATGCAGGTTTGAAAAAGGGGATTATTCAAAAAGTACACTATTTAAAGCGTATTCATCAGGATAATCAGTCTTACCGGGTAAAGGAACTTCATACGGAGTACCTACAATTAATTAAGCAGTCCCTCAAGAGGCACAAAGAAGATTAAAATCTTTATTTTTTTATGTGATTTTTCTCGTTCCAAAATTTATTTCGGTTTGAGGCGACACTTTTCCTAAGTGGATAACTATTTATTTTTACAAGGGAAATGCCAAATACTTTAGAGTTTCTTAAACATAAAGATTAGAAATTCTCATGGAAGCGCTTGCATCTACCAGTTATAGGCAGTTATTTTTAAGAAGCAGTGACTTTTTTCTTGCTAAAAGTCGTATTAAAAAAAGCCTCAACGTGAATTAAATACCTCTCTATGAATCAAAAGATAGTCGCTTTTAAATATCTGTTTTGCTTTTTTGTTGCTCTCCTAGTCTCCTTTCAAACATTTGATTCGCTCTTTGCGAAACCATATTTACAACAAAACAATAACCAGGTTTCCATTTCCGGAGCTGTTGTAGATGCTCAATCGGGTGAATCTCTTGCGGGTGTAAACGTAGTTGTTGAAGGTACGATGGTGGGAGTTGCTACAAACGCTCAGGGCGAATTTTCACTCAATGTGAATAGCGAGCCTCCGATCACTCTAGTAGTTTCAATTATTGGTTATACAACCCGCGAAATTGTAATAACAGAACAAAATGTGTCAGATCTGGAAATTGAACTGTCTGAAGAAACCATTCTTGGAAGTGATGTAGTTGTCTCCGCTTCAAGAGTGGAACAAAGCATTTTAGAAGCTCCGGTCTCTATCGAGAAGATGGATATTATTGCCGTCAATCAAACCGCTTCTCCAAGTTATTACCAAGCTTTGAAGAACCTGAAAGGAGTTGATATGACAACCAGCAGTATCAACTTTCAGATTATTAATGCGCGCGGATTTAACTCAACAGGGAATACCCGAATGGTGCAGTTGACGGACGGAATGGACACACAGGCCCCGGCGCTAAACTTTCCAATCGGAAATCTTAATGGACCTTCTGAATTAGATGTTGAAAGTGTGGAGTTCATCCCGGGAGCATCGTCTGCACTTTATGGACCTAATGCATTCAACGGAATACTACTTGTGAATAGTAAAAATCCATATCGGTATCCCGGATTGAGTGTGAATGTAAAAACAGCTGTAAATCATATCGATAGCAGGCCCTCTCTTGGTGAGCCGGATGGCGCTCAACCTATGTACGATTTTGCCGCACGATACGCTAAGGTGATAAATGATCGCTTCGCATTTAAATTGAATTTCAGCTATTCACAAGCGCAGGACTGGGTAGGTATCAATTATTCGGACAAGAATGCCGGATTGGCCCCGACTGGAGTTTCAAATAATCCGGCCTACGATGGCGTGCACCTTTACGGTGATGACGGTTCATTTAACATCGGTCTATTGGGACTTCCGAGTGAAAACAGAACTGCAGTTGCACAACAGATTTCAGCCCAAACAGGTGTTCCGGTATCTGTAACAGAGCAATATGTTGGGGCATTACCCGCTCAGCCTGTTACGAGAACCGGTTATCGTGAGGAATATTTGGTCGATCATGATGCGAATAATTTAAAGTTGGGCGGATCGGTTCACTATCGTTTTACGGATAATTTAGAAGGAAGCTATACAGCGAACTATGGTGCGGGTACCTCTGTCTACAGTGGAGCTCAGCGCTATAGCTTGAAAGATTTCTATATCCACCAGCATAAGATTCAGTTTGAGGGTGATAATTTTATGGTTCGCGGATATGGAACATTTGAAAATTCGGGAGATTCCTATATTGCCGATTTCGTCGGTTTTTCAATCAATGATCAGTATCGAAATACGAATCAATGGTTTGGAACCTACGGTGGTGCTTTTGCCGGCGGACTGATGCAACTCGCTGCTGAAGCACAGGGTGGAAATCCGGCGTTCAACCAGGCAACGGTGAATGCAATTCTGAACAATCCTGATGCAGTAAGCGGTTTACACCAAAACGCTCGAAATACCGCTGACATGGGACGAATTCAACCGGGCACGGAAGCTTTTCAAACAGCATTTAACAACGCAACTACTGATGTTGTACCCAATGGTGCCCGATTTGATGATCAATCCAGATTTCTGCATGCTGAGGGACTCTATAACTTTAAAAACGAAATCTCTTTTGTAGATCTGCAGGTGGGTTTGAGTTTTCGTCAATATCAATTGAGATCCAATGGAACTATTTTTGATGATGAGGACGGAGGCGTAAACATCAACGAATATGGTGGGTTTATGCAGGCATCAAAATCTCTTCTTGAGGACAGATTGCGTTTGACCGGTTCCATCAGGTACGATAAGAACGAAAACTTTGACGGGCAATTTAATCCGCGTATATCATCAGTAATCAAAGTTGCTGATAACCAGAATATCCGTGCATCCTATCAAACAGGGTTTAGAAATCCCACAACGCAAGGGCAGTATATAGATCTGAATGTGTTGACTGCACGCCTTCTCGGAGGATTGCCTTATCTTGCTGAAAAATATCGGGTTACGGAGAGCTCATACACGCTCGAATCGGTCAATCGGTTTACCGATGCTCTGTTGGAAGCTGAAACACCACAAGAGCAACTTCAGGCAGCGGGTCAGCTTCGACCGTACCAAGAGTTTGATCCTGTAAAACCGGAGCAGATACAATCGTTTGAAGTTGGATATAAAGGACTTCTGGGGAACAAACTCCTGTTGGACGCAGCATATTATTATAATATTTATGATGATTTCATCGCACAATTCAGAGTTCGTCAAATCAATTCCGATTTTAATCAGGATGGCATGATTCAGCCGGAAGAAATACTTGATCCCGGAGCTGAAACATTGCCGCTTCTTCTTTCGGGAACAGCGCTGAATACATTCCAGCTCTATACAAATGTGCCTGAAACGGTGAAATCACAAGGCGCTGTTGTGGGCTTTGAATACAGCCTTCCAAGAAACTTTAAACTTTCGGCAAATTACAACTGGAATGAGTTGATTACAGACCAGGATGAAGGGTTTATTTTTGACTTTAATACGCCGGAGCATAAGGTAAACCTCTCACTCGGAAACCGACGATTAACGGATCAGTTGGGCTTTAACATTACATACAGATGGCAGGAAGAGTTTGAATGGACCTCATCTTTTGCGAACGGAACTGTTCCATCAGTTTCAACATTGGATGCCCAGGTTACTTATCGGGTGCCAAGTATGAAATCTATTGTTAAAATTGGCGGATCAAACATCACCAATAACCGCCATTTCCTGAACTATGGTGGTCCAAATCTTGGAGCGATTTATTACGTATCTCTCACGTTTGACCAGTTTTTGAACTGAATTGGGGTACATTATATACATGTAGGGGTAATTCACCAATTGCCCCTACTTTTTTTGCTGGTATACGATCATTGTTTCAGATTAGCAATCGTAGCTCCCCAACCGCCACCGGATTCATTCGCCAATTGATATTCCGTTACATGCGGATTTCGGTCCAGCAAGGCGTGAACACTTCGACGAATATTTCCAATCCCCTTACCATGGATAAAACGAACTTCGTAGATCTCTTTTTCAAGGCAGGCATCAATATATTCGTCAATGAGCGTTGAAAGATCGCTGGGTTTAAATGCGTGTAAATCCAACACTCCATTAATTTCTATGTGATATTCTTCAGAACTCATAGATCTAAATGAGAATATAATTCTTCACTGTACTCTTCAGGGCTCAGTGTAAAAAGAGAATGCCCCATTGTATCGGCTTGATCCTCCAGAGTTGTCAATTCCTTTTTGACCTTTTCTCGAAATTTCGATAGCTGTTCGTTAGCATGAATAGAGCTTTCTATCGAATCCAACCACTGCAAAAACATAAACAGATCGTTGATACGCCCTAATTTCTCACACAGTGCAGCTACATTATCATAGGAGGGAGATAACTGCGCGGGTACAGAAGCCAGCAAGGCCTCGAGCTGATATTGCAAATCCTTTGTCCGTTTTCGCCATTCGTGGAGTATATCTGCTTCATGGGTCTTCAGTTCGGAATGAAACGCATGATAGCTTTTTTCATAACCGAGAATCAGGCCGCCAATCAAACATTTATGATCCGGTTCAAGTGAATCAAAATACTGGTAGATCTTTTTATCAGAGAGCTCGTCAATCAATTCATCAAAAGTGGTAGTGCCGGATAGCAGATCCCTTTCAATCTTTTCAGTGACCGAAGCATTGATATCACTCAATTCTTTAAGCAAGCTTTTATGCGAACCGTTTTGTGTGAATTCGGTGAGCAAAAGTCCTCTCACATGGGCATCTCTGCAATCAGAAATGGTTTTTCCACAATCTCGAAGAAGATAGTTGATGGGTTTGTAATCTTCTTCATCAGTACAAAATTGCGTAAGCTTTACAAACGCCCTCAGAAATTTTAAGCGTTTTCTGATAAGATGAACAGATTCCACAATTTGATTCGGTGCTTTATCTGCTAAGTCTTCAATTTCTTGAATTGAATTGTTGAGTATAGCAGAAAGTTCTTTTGATAGCTTTTTCGAACTTTTGGTCTCCAGGTTGGAAATCATAAACAGACCTTCAGAAAATATGAGATTGTGATTCGCATCAGGCAAATAGCCGGATATTCAATCTCAAAAATACGAAATCAAAAGAGGGTTTTCTCAATCAAAAAAAGTAAATCTCCATAGATTATTAGAAGATAGCTCGGTATTATAAAGCCCCGGATTTATAAATCCACGTTGTAATCTACGAAATATCTTTTGTCAGCCACTTTCTCTATAAAACTGGCTGCTTTTTTATGATGAGCATTTCGTGTATACATTTGGAAATCAAGCTCAGTTTCAAAGTCACACGTCAATACAACGTCCATAGAATCATCATGATCTTCGTTGATCTGAATTCCAACCTCAACGGCCTTAATCTCTTCAATATTTGCCCTGAGCCCTTCGAGAATGAGTTTTAATTTCTCAGCATTCTTCTTTTTTGTAGCACCGGCAGCGTTTTCTTTTAGTTTCCACATTACAATATGACGTATCATAGCTTGTCTCCATTTAAAAATTAGATGTGATTTTTTATCTACCGGTTTCTCGCGAAAGCCAGGTCTTGGGAATCAACTTCAGATGGGGGTTGATCCAGAAGATCCTGCGAGAAGACCCCTACAGCCCATAAAAAGTATCTCGCTTCGTCAGGATTGTTTTCCCGATTCCATTGGTATAATGAAAAATAGCCAAGGGCAACTTGCTCTCTTTCAAACTCACTCAAATTATCCGGATCAGAAAAGGTAGGGATTTCGATCTCGGAGCTTGCAACGATTTCGTTTGGATTGCTCAGTACATCCTGGTTCAGCTGATAAAGAACCGGCCATAAATAAGGATTACCTAATTGGTTTTCAGCAATGTCCCAAAGAGATTGTCCGCTCTGAACAGTGAATGATTCTGTTTCGATATTATTCTGGGCCTGCCTGTCAACTGAAGCAGGAGGGGGCGATTCTTCCTCAGCGGTTTGGTCGGGTTGTGCAGCTTCATCCCCGGTTGCAGCTTCCTGATTCGCCGCCGCTTCATTACCAGTGGCTGTTTCACTTTCAGCTGTTGACTGATCTAAAACCTGTTCTGTTTGGTCTTGATTCTGAGTACCGGATGTTGAAGCGGTTTCTTCAATGCTATCACCGCTTCTTTGCATCATCCAAAAAAGAAGAATAAGTGCCACCATTACAATGATGACAGCAGCTGCGTAAGACCATTTGTAACTGCCCGATTCCTGAACTTTCTCTGCCATTTTAGACTCATCAGGGATAGGCGGAGCAACTTTCGGCCTCTCCTCATCATCCTGTTCTTCATCAAGTACTAAAACGTCTTCTTCATCAGAATTGTAAGCGTAAGGACTCGATTCGCCACCTGATGTAGTTTTTTGTTGCGGAGGACCAAAGTGCGGATTTTCTTTTTCAAAAATCAGGTCATCGATATACTGATTATAATCTTTAGATATATTCGATTCCTTCGCTTTCTTATCAAAACCAAAGGGATCGGCCGGGTCATAGTCTGCATCGGAGTCGGAATCAAATGGATCTGTGGTATCGTCATCTGCAGAATCTGAATCTTGAGAAGCTCCGGCTCCGAAAACATCATCTATTCCGAATGGATCATCAGAATCTTCTTCGTTTTCTTCTTTTGAGCTCTTCTCGCTTCCATTCTTCTCTTCAAGCACTTCCGGTTCAAGATTTGCAAAAGGTTTGTTAACCGTTTCCCGAAGTGCCTTATATGGTTTAAATACAACTTTATTTTGCCCCGGAATTGTGATTTCATCACCCGTTTGAGGATTTACCCCCGCACGCTCTTTCATCCAGCGGAGTTCGAACTTACCAAACCCGGAAATACTAACCGATCCGCTGTCTTTCAATCCGCTTTCAATGATCTGCACCAACTCATGAATGAAACTGTTGGCGGAAGATTCACTCTGCTTAGATTGTTTGGCAATCAGCTCTACTAATTGCTTAAATGTGATTTTATCACTCATATTATTCCTCGTCGGTACTCAAAAACTTGACCTCTTCCTTTAGTCCTGAAGCGGGTGTAAAATCAACAACCCGTTTAGGAGGTACAATCATATAAGCTTCGTAATGGGGATTGTAAACTTTCTTCTTCTCTTTGACTTTCGTTTGAAACGTCCCCAAATCCGGGATTGATACCCCGGATCCATCACTCAATTGATCGGATAATACAGAAATTGCATCATTCAGATACTCTTTTGTCTGAGTCTTGGTATTGCCTGTTTGTTCCGATAATTGGTCTATTAATTCACTGTAGTTCATAAGAATACATCAATCAATTCATATAAATAAAAGGAAAAAAAGCCTAAAAAACCTAATTGTAGATTCCTGAGTAAGGTATAAAACTTATTCAAAAACCTTTACCTGAACATTTTGAACGAAAAAAGGTTCATTATCTTTATGAATACTAAACAGTTAACTAAAATCGGATCGTATGTCAGAAGCACTTAATGTAACTCAAAAATTGATACAATCTCACCTTGTTGACGGCGAAATGAAAGCAGGAGAGGAGATTGGAATTAAAATCGACCAAACGCTTACTCAAGATGCTACCGGTACACTTGTTATGCTTGAGTTAGAGGCGATGAATTTAGACAAAGCAAAAACGGATATTTCTTGCCAATATGTAGATCATAATCTGTTGCAGACTGACAATAAAAATCCTGACGATCACCTATTCTTAAAGTCTGCCGCTGAAAGATTTGGCCTTTGGTACAGTCGCCCGGGAAATGGAGTGAGTCATCCGGTTCATTCAGAACATTTTGCGAAACCGGGAAAAACATTGGCTGGGTCTGACAGCCACACGCCAGCATCCGGTTGTTTGGGAATGTTTGCATTAGGTGCCGGTGGACTCGATGTAGCATTTGCCATTGCAGGCGAGCCGATGTATTTGAAAATGCCGAAAGTTCTCGGTGTGAAGCTAACGGGTGAACTTTCCGATTGGGTAAGTGCGAAAGATGTAGTTCTCGAAATGCTTCGGCGATATGATGTAAAAGGTGCACGAGGTTTTGTGATCGAATATTTCGGTCCGGGGTTGGATCAACTCTCCACTATGGATCGACACGTGATTGCCAACATGGGAACGGAGATGGGTGCAACCACAACTGTTTTTCCATCTGATGATGAAGTCCGGCGCTTTATGGCTCAAAATAATCGTGAATATGAATGGACAGAAATCCTGGCCGACGAGGGCGCAACATATGATAAGTACGAAGAGCTTGATTTGAGTGAAGTTGAACCGATGATTGCACTGCCAAGCAGTCCGGGAAATGTCGTTCCCGTTCGAGAAGTGGAGGGTAAGAGCATTTACCAGGCGTATGTTGGGTCTTCCGCCAATCCGGGATACAGGGATTTTTGGATCGCTTCAGAAATTGTAAAAGGGAAAAGAGTTCATGATGAAGTCAGTTTTGATGTGAATCCTACTTCCCGGCAGATTATCCAGAATATGGTACAAAATGGTGTGATGCTGAATCTGATACAATCAGGAGCCCGAATGCACCAAGCGGGTTGTAATGGCTGCATCGGGATGGGACAGGCTCCGGCAAGCGGACGAAATAGCCTTCGAACCGTTCCGAGAAATTTCCCGGACCGCTCTGGAACCAAAGAAGATTCTGTTTTCTTATGTAGTCCAGAAACGGCCGCCGCATCCGCATTAACCGGAAAGATTACGGATCCGAGAGATCTCGAAGAACTGTATGGTATGACCTATCCGAAATTTGAGGAACCGAAAGATTATCTCATCAACAAAGAAATGTTGCTGGCTCCACCGGAAAATGGCGAGAAGAAAGAGCTGATTAAAGGACCAAATATCTCAACCATGCCCGACTTCGAAGAACCAACAGACTTTGAAGTACCGGTATTGTTAAAGATGGGAGATAATATATCAACCGATGAAATTCTTCGTGCCGGCGCTGAAGTGCTTCCGTTCCGAAGTAACATTCCTGAGATCAGCAAGTTTTCATTTACAGTAATTGATGAAAAATTCTATGAACGATCGCTAGAGGCAAAAAATAATTACGGCGGTCATGTTGTGGTTGCCGGCGAAAATTATGCCCAGGGATCCAGTCGCGAGCATGCTGCCATCGCTCCGAGATATTTGGGGCAAAAAGCCGTAATCGCTAAAAGCTATGCGCGGATTGGCTGGCAGAATCTAGCTAATTTTGGAATTATTCCTCTCGAATTTTCAAATGATGATGATTTCGACGGCATCGATCAGGGAGATCATATCAAAATTGAGAATGTGCAAGAGCAGATCAAAAACGGCTCTGATATTATCGTCACTAATACCACAAAAGGAACAACCTTCAAAACATATCACACCTTGAGCGGACGACAACTGCAATCTCTGCTGGATGGTAGTGTCATCAATACATACAAAAAGAAAAATGTATAGTTAATTCTATCCGTTGGTTATAACAGAAAGGCTTTTAAGTGAAGTGCCGACGCTCCCACACAATTATGATATTGCTGTGGGAACCCGTAACTTTAAAGTCTTTGAAATTTGACAATGTTTACCCTTTAAATTCAATGAGTAAAGATAAAGACGCGTATAATTCGCTTACAATAGATCATGAAGAAGCCGATGAGATGGGCGATGCTCATTCTCTTTCATCTGCGAAAACCCCGCTACGGGACGACGCTTTTGAACTAAGTGATGATGAGAAGATTGAGATCATCCAGGATCATTTCCACAAAATCATGGATACCCTTGGCTTAGATACCACCGATGAAAGCCTGAGCGGCACACCTTACCGGGTAGCCAAGATGTATGTAAATGAGATTTTTCATGGTCTGAAACCATCTGAAAAACCAAAAGTTCGTAAGTTTTCCAATAAGTACAATTACGAACAGATGGTGGTTGAGAAGAATATTAATGTAACTTCCTTCTGCGAGCACCATTTCCTGCCGTTTTTAGGGAAAGCACATGTTGCGTACATCAGTTCGGGCCAGGTGATTGGGTTGTCGAAAATCAACCGAATTGTTGATTACTACTCCCGCAGGCCGCAAGTGCAGGAACGCCTAACTCTGCAAGTTGCCGATGAACTTGAAAAAGCATTGGAAACTGAAGATGTTGCCGTATTTATTGAGAGCAAGCATCTGTGCGTTTCAACTCGTGGAATTGAGGATCGGGAGAGCAGCACAGTAACAACCGAATTCAGGGGAGCTTTTAAAGACGAACAAACCCAACAGCGGTTTATCGACTACATCCACTCAGAAACAAAAATGTAATAGCGACACCAGAAGCTTTTTATGCCGAAAAGTGAATCTTCTTCCCTGCATCTTTATAACAGTTTATCCAGAAAAAAAGAGCTTTTTGAACCGCTCAATCCACCATTTGTAGGTCTCTATGTTTGCGGTCCTACCGTTTATGGAGATCCACATTTGGGCCACGCACGGGCTGCGATAACATTTGATGTAATCTACAGGTACTTGATGTATCTCGGGTACAAAGTCCGGTTTGTCAGAAATATTACCGATGTGGGTCACTTGGAACATGAAGAAGAGGAACAGGGCGAGGACAAGATTTTAAAGAAAGCCCGGGTTGAACAGGTTGAGCCGATGGAGATCGTCCAACGCTACACCATCAGTTATCACAAAGGGATGGATGCTCTGAACTGTTTACGGCCCAGTATTGAGCCCACAGCGACAGGGCATATCATCGAGCAAATTGAACTGGTAGAGAAAATTCTTGAAAATGGGTTCGCCTACGAAGTGGATGGAAATGTCTATTTCGATCTGGATAAATATCGGCAGAGTAATTCATATGGTGAGTTGTCCGGGAAAGTTTTGGAAGATTTGCAGGCCGGAAGTCGTGATACAGAGGGAATGGACGAGAAGAAGAATCCGTACGATTTTGCTCTTTGGAAAAAAGCTTCGCCCAATCACATTATGCGGTGGGATTCGCCTTGGGGAGAAGGTTTTCCGGGCTGGCATCTGGAGTGTACAACCATGAGCACGAAGTACCTCGGCAATCAGTTTGATATACATGGTGGCGGACTCGATTTGCAGTTTCCACATCACGAAGCAGAGATCGCTCAATGCAGAAGCGCTCATGGGAATGACCCGGTGAAATATTGGGTGCACAACAATATGATTACGATTGATGGCGCCAAGATGAGTAAATCGGCCGGTAATTTTATTAACCTGGAGCAGTTGTTTACCGGAGATCATGAGAAGCTGGAAAAAGCATTTAATCCCATGACAGTTCGTTTCCTGATGCTGCAGTCACACTACAGAAGTAAGATCGATTTTTCCAATGAAGCGTTGATTGCAGCAGAGAAAGGACTCAACAAGTTAATGACAGCCGTTGATCTTCTCGACGTGATTGAGCTGCCCGATGACAGCCCGGAAAAAGATGCCCCGGAAGACTGGGAGATTCTGGACGCCTGTGATCGATGCCATGATACCATGAACGATGATTTTAACACGGCCCAGGTTCTTGCTGCATTGTTTGATCTCTCATCAAAAATGAATGCATTGCACAACAAGCAGCTGGATGCGAAGAAAGTATCGAAGTCGGCATTTATAACAATGAAAGAAACAATGCATGATTTTGTATTTGATATTCTCGGACTTCAACCGATTTCTGAATTATCGAATGGAAAAACTGAAGAGTTGGTGAATCTGCTGATTGAGATCCGATCGGAAGCTCGTGAAAAAAAAGATTTTGCTACTTCGGATAAAATCAGGGATGATCTGCAAGAGATTGGCATACGTCTGAAAGACGATAAAGATGGAAAAACCACTTTTGAAATCGACAGTTGAATGGACCGGGAAGATTACCTCAAAGGTTCTGATTTCGCTGGTTAAATTTTACCAGCTCGCTATCTCTCCATATCTTGGATCAAGTTGCCGGCATACTCCGTCCTGCTCAAATTATATGGTTGAAGCGATCCAGGAGTGGGGAGCCGCAAAAGGCTTTTGGATGGGATTTAAACGAATTTTAAGATGTCATCCATGGGGAACTTCAGGGTTTGACCCCGTTCCAAAACGGGATAAGCAACACTGATATTGATCTAAATTTTACAATTTTATAAACGCAATTATGTCAAATAACAGGAAGAAACGACGACCCCGACCCGGTAGTAAATCAGGCAAAGCAAGGAGATCGTCCTCATCACCGAAAGAATCGAATACTGCCTCTCAAAAGAAGTATTTGAAGGATAGGATTCGGCTCAACAAGTATATTGCTCATGCGGGATTCTGTTCACGGAGAGATGCGGATGATTACATCGCCGCCGGAAAAGTAAAAGTGAATGGAAAAGTTGAGAGTGAGTTAGGAAGCAAAGTCCAAAAGGACGATAAAGTGGAGGTTGACGGACAAACTCTTTCCCTGGAGCCGTTCACTTACATTCTGCTGAATAAAGGAAAAGATACCATCAGTACTACGGATGATGAAAAAAATCGCAACACCGTTCTGGATGCTGTGGAAGACGCCACCGGTCACAGGGTTTATCCCGTAGGTCGGTTGGACAGGGATACGATGGGTTTGTTGATTCTTACCAATGACGGTGATCTCGCTCATCGGCTGATGCACCCGAGTTATAGCGTGAAAAAGACGTATGAAGTAACGTCGAACCGACAACTCACAGAAAAGGAATTGAGAGAGCTGGTAGGCGGAATAGAGCTTGAGGACGGTCCCGCAAAACCCGCCCATGTAGAAGAGATTGTAAACGTACCGAATACAATTCGAATCTCAGTTTTTGAGGGCCGAAACCACTTGATTCGACGAATGATTTCCTATTTTGGTGCCGAGGTTACTAAATTAAAACGGATTCGTTATGCCGGTTTGACGGATAAAAATATTCGGGTAGGGCGTTGGCGATTCTTACAACAAAAAGAGATTAATGACCTCCGCCGACTTGTAAAATTGGATACACTTGAATTCAATAAAAATGACTAACCATGAATTACACAACGATTTCAAAAAAAGAGGGGAGTATTTCATCATCAGAGGGGCTGCCCATCAACTACGATCT
>CAYRDO010000015.1:0-32415 GCA_964422985.1 uncultured Rhodohalobacter sp.
CAGCAAATTATGAGGACGCTATCGAGCGCCAATTCGGCGGCGAAAACAATTTATATGGCCGCCTCTGGTGGGACGTAGAATAAGTACCCAAACTTAGTTCCCTCATAAATCCCAAAAGCCACTCTGCAGTTTCGCAGGGTGGCTTTTCTTTTTTGATGAATCCATAGAGAATGAGCCCCTGTGAATGGAATGAACAGAGTGAATGAAACGCGTCAGTCTCTCAACCGGAATAGTTGCATAAGATTGTCTCGTCAGTAAATACCAACTTAAAAACGACAAGAATGACGAGTCAAAAAAATACCTGAACCTTTCCTATATTAACCCCGAAATTGCAATTAAATTCAAAAGTTTTTAATGAGTCAGTTAATCACCGGAATTCAACAAGTGGGAATTGGCGTCACAGATATTGACGAAGCGTGGCCTTGGTACCGTAAATTTTTTGGAACCGATATTCCCGTTTTTGATGATGAAGCCGAAGCCAAACTTATGACTCCCTACACCGGAGGAGACGTTCATTCACGGAGAGCTCTTCTTGCCTTAAACTTGAGTGGCGGCGGTGGTTTTGAAATCTGGCAATTCAAAAGTCGTCAACCGGAACTCTGTGATTTTGATATCCAGCTTGGTGATTTAGGAATCAATGCCATAAAAATTAAATGCAAAGATGTTAAAAAAGCATATCAGCATTTTAAAGATTTAGGGAATGAGAATTTATCGGAACTTCATGAATTACCTAACGGAGAGTTTACATTCTGGACCCGTGATCCGTATAAAAATCTCTTTCAGGTTGTAAAAGGCGATTCCTGGTTCAAAAAATCATCCGATGTTACCGGTGGGGTTTGTGGCGGCATTATTGGCGTAAGTGATATCGATGCTGTGCTTCCTTTATATACAACTGCACTCGGGTTTGATAAAGTTATTTATGATGAAACCGGAACCTTCTCCGACCTTGACAATACACACGAATTCCGAAGAGTTCTGCTGCGCAAACCACAAAAAGATGAAGGAGCCTTCAGCCGTCTTTTTGGTCATGTCGATATTGAGCTGATACAATCGCTGGACAGAAAACCTCAAAAAATTTATAAAGACCGCTATTGGGGTGATCCCGGGTTTATCCATCTTTGTTTTGATGTAACCGATATGGAAGTTCTTAAACAGAGATGTGAGAAACTTGGCTATCCGTTTACAATTGACAGTGCCGATTCATTTGATATGGGGGATGCAGCCGGGCAGTTTTCGTACATTGAAGATCCGGATGGAACACTCATCGAATTTGTGGAGGCTCACAAAGTCCCGATTTTTGAAAAGTGGGGATGGTTCATCAATCTCAAAAAGAGAAACCATAACAAACCACTGCCTAACTGGATGTTGAAAACCATGAGTTTTAAACGCGTGAAGGATTAATCTTGAGTTATTAATATTAACGTCACTGTGAGCTCAAGGAAACGAAGTGAAATGAAGACAAAAAGTCTCATTGGTTAAGGCGAGTTCTTGTCTTCACTCCGTTGCGCCTGTCTGCCGATAAAGGCAGGTTTCGAACTGGCGATACCCCATTTGATAAGTCTTAAATAGTATTTATTTAAACAATTAAAATACAATTACCGATGTCTGATAAAATTAACGTACTGGTCGTAGGATGCGGAAACATGGGGACCTCTCATGCCCGCGCATATCACAAAATGGATGATTTTAACATTGTAGGCCTGGTCAGTCGCGGCGACAGTAAAAAGCGTCTTTCTGATGAACTTGGTGGTCTACCCTTATTCGATAACTTTGATGATGCTCTCGCCAAAACATCACCGGATGCAGTTTGTATCAGTACCTACCCCAAAACTCACGCTGAGTATACCATCAAATCTTTGGAAGCCGGTGCGCATGTTTTCGTAGAAAAACCGATCTCTGAAACGGTTGAAGATGCCGAAGCGATTGTAGCCGCGGCTGAAAAAGCGGACAAGAAAGTGGTGGTCGGATATATCCTCAGACATCATCCCGGGTGGAAGAAATTTATTGACCTGGCTCAGGGCCTCGGCAAACCTCTCGTCATGCGAATGAATCTGAATCAACAGAGTACTGGCAGCGAGTGGAATGTTCACAAGAATATTATGGAGGCGATGTCTCCCATCGTGGATTGCGGCGTTCATTATGTGGATGTGATGTGCCAGATGACCAAAGCCAAGCCGATCAGCGTGCACGCCATTGGAGCTCGCCTCAGTGAGGAAATTGATGAAGATCAGTACAACTATGGTCAGCTACAGGTTCGGTTTGATGACGGATCGATTGGTTGGTATGAATCCGGTTGGGGACCGATGATGAGCGAGCAGGCCTATTTCGTGAAAGATATTATCGGCCCCAAAGGAAGTGTAAGCATCAGCAAAAATACGTTTGACCTGCCGCGCGGTTCCTCTGCCGATGTTGAATCTCATACCTCCGTTCAAAAATTCCGACTCCATCATTCAGAAAAAGATGAAAACGGCAAACTCACCAAAGAAGATGATATCATCGACGCGCCTGACGAAGCCAGCCATGATGAACTATGCTACTTCGAGCAGGAGTATTTCCTGAAAGCGATCCAAGAAGATTTAGATCTCTCCGATCATTTAAGAGAGGTGGTTCATACCCTACAGATCGTATTGGCGAGTGATGAATCTGTGAAGACCGGGAAGGCTGTGGAGTTGGATTAATATGAATGGTTTAACCGTAAAGACACGAAGTTATTTCACAAAGGCCACAACGTTGTGACCTTTGTGAATTCTTTGTGTTCGCTGTGGTTTGCTTCCATAATATTATAAGTCATTATTTGCGACAAGTTTTGATTCACTTCTAAATTTTTTTTTCATCATTTAGAACCACTTCCTAAAATCGGCGTATAAGTCATAACAGGATTCCAGCTTTCCCGACTCCTGTGTTGTACCATGTTCAGTGTAGCTTCTTCCTGAACAAGATTACTATTCAAACATATACCATTTTACTAGTTCAGAAACCTATGAGACACGTAACCTTCGTCCATCAAATTCGCAGAGCCTTGCTGCTCATTGTGTTCGGTTTTTATCCCGCATTGGCAATCGCTCAAAATTATTGGGATCAGATCCCTCCTTTAACGTCCGTTTGTTATTCAGAACAGGATCCATTCAGACAAACTATGGATGATTTGAGGTTTGAGATCAAGGAAAAAATGGAGGATATCAAACAAGCCGATGAAGAAAAGGCGAAAAATATGACGCAGGAAGAATTGATGGCTGTCAGCATGCAGTATCAAAACATGAAGCCCGAAGAAATTATAAAATTACAAACAGAGATGGCCGAAATGACGACCTTACAGGCGGATTATCAGGAAAAAGTCACTGCAATTGAAATGCGATACAATGAACTGGAATCCGAGTTCAGAAATGAATTTGCAACACGTCTTGGTCCGATTGAGAAAAAAGCATGGGAACTCCCCGATGGTGAAGGCACGCCGCAATGGGCTATTGACAGATCGGAAGAGTTAATGGCAGAATATAACCAAGAGTATGAATCCATTTGTAACACGTATTTCACTTCAGAGGATGCAAAATTCAGAACGTGGCTGACGGATTTTCAGAAATTCCTGGTTGAAGTGGAAGTACCCTACAGTGAAAAGATGATGCAAATGGAATATTCGCAATTTGGTCTGAATCCTGATTTATCAGCTGCATCACTGGCTGCTGTTGAAAGATATCTTGAAAAAAGTTCATCCATATCCGGGCTCAGACGACCGTATCCACAAGGCGGTTAAGACTACAAAAAGCGAAAGAGAGACATGGTATTTTTTTCCAGTTGCGACCTTAAAAATTATTTGATGAATGAAAGTCTTATCTGTCGCGAAAAATACCAAGTCTGTACGTTTCTATAACACCCGATGTTCCAGTGCCGGCAGCTTTCTTCTAACTTCTTTTAAATCCTCACGTTTCAGCTCGGCCATAGCCATTCCCGGTTTTTCTCCGGCATCAGCAAGAATATTTCCCCACGGATCGATAATCAAAGCGTGACCATGGGTTTCTCTTCGTTTGCCATGCTTACCGGTTTGAGCCGGCGCTACTACGAATGTACTATTTTCGATAGCTCGTGCTCGTAGAAGTGTTTCCCAATGAGCTTTACCGGTGGGGCGCGTAAACGCTGCCGGAACAAACAAAATATCCGCTCCCTGTTTCACCAATTCCCGATAAAGTTCTGGAAAACGGACATCATAACAAATGGACAGCCCGGCTTTCATTCCAAATTCAGGAAGATCTGCAACTACAATCTCTCTCCCGGCCTTAACCATATCAGACTCTCTGTATATTTCTTTTTCGGAAAGCTCTACATCAAACAGGTGGATTTTATCATAAAGCGCAATTGTCTCTCCATTTGGATCGATAAGCCTCGCACAGTTAGACACTTTTCCATTTTCTGCCGGCACCGGGTAACCGCCACCCAGAAGATAGATTTCAAACTCCATTGCCCATTTTTTCAGGGCTTTATCAGTAGCTTTTGAGATCTCATGAGCTTGCTCCTGGCGTTTTTGTTCATTTCCCATGAAAGCAAAATTTTCTGGGAGAGCGACCAAATCGGCTCCGTCTTTCGCGGCTTCTTGTATGAATTTATAAGCCATATCCAGGTTGTATTGTAAATCCGGTTGGCTGTTTAGTTGTATAGCTGAGACTTTCATAGTCATTTGTCGGTTATCGTTTTCTCAAAATTGAGAAAAAACCACTAACAACCAACTTGCAAATCATAAATCTATTGACACTCATGTGGGGTCTGAATAGTTTATTAGAAAGGCCTTCGGGCATATCATAAATCAAATAAAGAAGACTATGCACATCGATCATGTTGGTATTGCTGTAAAAGATCTGGACGCGGCTGTTGAGATGTATGAAACGCTTTTACAAACGCCGTGCTATAAAAGAGAGATTGTAGAGAGTCAACAAGTAGAAACGGCATTTCTTCAAACCGGGGAGTCGAAAGTAGAGTTATTGGGTTCCACAGATCCACAATCTGTGATCAATAAATTCATCGAAAACCGAGGAGAAGGCATGCACCATGTGGCCTTTGAGGTAGACGATATTCACGCGGAGATTGAGCGTCTAACAGCAGAGGGATTTACACTTTTGAGTGACGTTCCCAAACCGGGTGCTGATCAAAAACAGATTGTGTTTTTGCACCCTAAAAGTAGTCATGGAGTTTTGGTGGAGTTGTGTCAGACGGTTGAGAAGTGAGATAGAAATATCTCCCCTTGAGGGGATTGTGACTTTAGTCATGGGGGTATCCACTGAGTTTTTCCGGTTCCGATAAACCGGATCGGTCTTACTTTCACCAACGAAGTCTAAGATTCGAAGGGGGATTTTTGCTACTCTGCCTGATGCTTTCGCAGATACTTCACCACATATTTACCAAAAATATCGAACTCGAGGTTTACAGAATCTCCCTCTTTTTTGGAATGGAGATTGGTATGATCCCATGTGTAGGGAATAATCGCAACGGTACATTCATTCTCTTTTTCGCGAGCAATGGTCAGACTGATTCCATCGATAGAAATGCTGCCTCTTCCGACAATATAATCTATAAACTCTTTCGGAAACCGGACAGTAATCAGAAGATCCGATCCCTCTTTATGAATCTTGGTGATGGTACCCGTTGTATCCACATGCCCCTGAACCATATGTCCTTCTACGGCCTTGTCGAGCGTGAGAGAACGTTCGAGATTTACCGGATCACCTTCTTTCAGATCACCTAAATTTGTTTTTCGGAGTGTTTCATCAACGCACTGTACGTGGAAGGTTTTATCATCAAAAGAGACTACAGTCAGGCAGACGCCATTTACGGCGATACTTTCATCAATATGGACATCCTCAGCAAAAGAAGCTTCGATGGTGAGCTCTTTTCCGCCATCCATTTTCGCTACTTTTGAGATGGTTCCGACTTCCTCAACAATTCCAGTAAACATAGATAGATTATATATCTGCGGTTAGTAACATATCTTGGCCCACTTGCTTCCAGTTAAAATCAGCAAAAGGCACAATATCTTCCATTCGGTTCACATCTAGCCCCAAAATAGATTTTGTTCCACCACCCAATAATTTGGGGGCGATAAAAAGCTGAAGCCGATCCACCAATCCTTTCTTCAAAAGCGCCGAGGAGAGTTGTTGCCCGCCCTCAACAAGGAGTGAAGTTATTCCTTTTTCAGCCAGTTTTCTCATTCCTTCCTTCAAACGAGAATGGCCGTTCACCTCCTCAACCTGGATAATCTCACCCCGAAAATAGTTGCTCTGAAGCATTTTCAGCATTGGGTCGGCTTCTTCATCAGATTTTTCTTTGTTGTGAGTGATGATAATTGTCTTTTCCTCGTACTGATCAGAAAAAAGGTTCAGATTTCGGGGAAGCTCAAACGGCCCGTCAATTACCACGCGTTTGGGTTGCCGCCCTTCCACCAATCGAACTGTGAGCGAAGGATTATCGTGCAACGCTGTATTCCGTCCAACCATTACCGCATCATTCTGACTTCTCCAAACATGAACCTGCTCCCGTGAAGCTTTTGAGCTAATCCATTTGGAATCACCATTCGGCGCTGCGATATATCCATCGGCGGTTTGGGCAATTTTTAGCGTCGTAAATGGCCGATCAAATTCAAGGTAGTGGAGCCAACTTTCATTCAGCTTTTGAGCCTCTTTTTGAAGGATTCCAATATCTACTACGATGCCGTTTTTACGAAGCAGATCAACACCTTTTCCATTTACTTTTTCTGATGGATCCTTCATCGCAACCACAACCCGCTTGATCGGTTTTTCAGCCAACATATCAGCACAGGGTGGGGTTTTCCCGTGGTGTGAACAAGGTTCAAGAGTTACGTAAACCGTTGCGCTTTCCAGCTTAGAAGAATCTTCTACACTTTTCACAGCATTCACTTCGGCATGTGGCTGCCCAAAACGTTCATGAAATCCCTCGCCGATTACATCCCCATCTTCAGAAACAATTACACAGCCCACCATTGGATTTGGCGAGACATACCCCCGTCCTTTTTCAGCAAGGCTGAGGGCACGCTGCATCCAAATTCTGTCTTGTTTAGCTGTCAATGCTTGCGGGTTTGATTGTGATATAGCTCAAATGAAAAACCGTATATCTCAAAAATAAAAAAGGGCAAGAGAATTCCCTTACCCTTCCATAAAAATAAAAGTTGGTGGCGCAAACATCCTTGTTTGTGCCCGTCTCAATGGTCACGAGCGAACGCTCGCACCGGAAATAAATACTATTGCAGTAATACGTTTCGGTTATCCACAATCTCAGCTTGTGCTTTCAACTGATCTAAAAAGACCTGGTTGAACGCCATAAATTTCTGTTGCTCAAGACGACTTTGAATTTGCTGGCGTTGCGCATCTGTCATATTCTCAGGATTTGCCATTGTCAGTTCGGTTACCTCAACAACGTAAACACCATTCTCACCCTGAATCGGCTCAGAAACCTGGCCTACTTCCATACTGAAGATGTGACCAATTACACTCACTTCTCGTCCGGCATCAGGAATTCGGGTTGCTGCCATTCGAAGATCCTCAACCGTTTGAATCTCTTTTTCTGATGCCGAGGCCAATGCTTCCAAACCGGAGTTGCTTTCATACATCTCCTGTACACGCTCAAGCATCATATCTTTTCGCTTATTCGTGATTACAATATTCTCAACCTGGTTTCGAACTTCGGTAAAAGGTCGGGCACCTTCAGGAGTTTTTTGAATCATCTGAACTACAACAAAGTGGCTATTCGTCTCAATTGGCTCTGAAATTTCCTCTTCTGAGAGACCGCCCAAAGCATTAATAATCTGCTGACTTTGCCCTAAACTTGGAATAAATGAACTTCCTTTTGTTGCCGTCGTTTCCTGAATTTCAAGCTCTCTTCGTTCAGCTTCTTGTTCGAATCCTTCTGAAGATGCATAAAATTCAAACTCGCTCGCTTGTTCCGCCAATTGATCGATTGTTGCTATAGGATCGGCCACAATCGGGTACGAAAGAACACCAAACTTAATTTCATCTCCGCGCTGGTCTACTTTCTTGAAAACATACGGCGCACCGTCAATCATAACGACATCAGAAACTTCTCCAACTTCCAAATCAACTACTGGCTGATACTCTTCCCGAATTTCATCTGCCGAAACATAGGCGCCTGAATAATCTACCGCTGAACCATATCGGTCCAGAAAAAGAGAATCATCTTGCGCATTCTCAAATGCAGTTCGCAGATCTCTAACTTCATTTACAATATTCGTAGTATCCTGTGCGGTTGGTGTTTTGTCCCAACTTACATAACGGAATTGGTAGGTTTCATCCCGTTGAAAGCGATCTTGATGATCCTGGTAATAAGCACGTAATTCCTCTTCAGTAGTGGTAATTTCTTCAGCAGGGATTTCTGCATATGGAAAGCGCACATATCGAAAATTCGCATAGGAATTTTCACTGATATACTCGTTTTTTACCTCAAGCGGATTCACTTTTAAACCGGATGAAATGAAATTACTCATCTTTTCCTGACGACGGGTGTCGCGGAGTTGCTGCTCAACCTGAATCCAGGCTTGGCTGTTTTCCGGTGCTTCAATAGCGGCCCGGAGTGCAATTCTGTCAATAGTGCCGTCTTCTGCCTGAAATCGCTGACGAATAAACGGTGCCGGATTCTCTCCGGTTACCATTTCAAGAAGTTCGTTGTCCGTAACCGTAATGCCGATCTCATTCATTTTTTGCTGAATCAGTTCAGCAGCAACAAGGTCGTCCCATGCCTGATTTTCATACATGGCTCTCATTTCGGGGTTTACGGAACCGCCCGTTCTCTGCTGGTATTGCTCCGTATAAAAATTAACCCGTTGATTGTATTCATTCAAAGAGATTGGCTCGCCATTTACACTTCCAAGTGATTGCGGACTAGCAGTCCAAGCATCAAATACCTGGGTATCGGCCAATACCCATAAAATTCCAAATGAGAATATCAGTACCCAAAGAATGGAGGCTGTACTGTTTCTCATTTTTTCCATTACACCCATAGGGAAACCTCAAAAAATCTTTTGTCTGTTAATAATCTGCGATTGTTTTATAGCCTCGAAATATACAACAACTCTACACGAAGCACAACGGATAGAGAGCGGCAATCATTGTTTGATGCGACCTAAAAGACTTCGATCACACTCATATGCTTCAAATACCGGCCCGGGTCTTCATTGATTCCTTTAACGAGTCGGTTGAGCTCGATCGTCAGAGAGTCGAGGTTGTCGTAAACAGAGGAATCATTAATCAGTTTACCCATGGTTCCCTCTCCGGTATTTAGTTTATCCAAAATTGAATTGAGGCTGGCAGTAGCCGTTTCAAGCTCTTCTCGTACAACGGAAAGTTGTTCAACATTTTGTTGAATGGAGGTCATCAGGCTATCAACCTTGGGTCTGTTTTCCGTGGTTAGAGTATCCAATTGACTGATCACTCGGCTTCCTGATTCTATCGCCTGATCAATATCCCCCTGTTTTTGCTCCAATAGTGTAGCCACCCGGTTTGAAGCATCCACAAGGTTATTGAGAGTTTCATCGAGTTTTACGCGCGTTTCATCATCCACAGTCTCATTTAACTGACGGAGAAATTGATTTAATTCGTTGATAGAGTTCGATACATCAGAACCAAGTTGTTCCCCCTGCTGACCGAGTGTTTCCATGATTGTCTGGGCATAATCGCCCTCAATCATATCTCCGGTTTCAACAAATTCTGAAGAAGTGCCCAATTCAATTACAATCGATTTTCCTTCCACAATTCCGAGGGAAGTTAAACTGGCTTTAGAGTCTTGGGGAATTTTAATTTCTGTATCGATACTCATTCCCACTTGAACGTTGCTTTCCGGGGTAAGCTCTACGGAGTTTACAGATCCTATTCGAACGCCCTTTACATACACCAAACTCCCGGTGCTGATGCCATCTGCTTTTTCAAAGGTGCTCGAGATTTTTAGGGAAGAGCCAAAAAGGGGGACGTCCCTCATAAACCGAAATCCGATAATGGCAACAACCACAGCCAGAAAAACGGTAATGCCTACTTTTACTTCGTTACTGAGGTTCATATTTATTTTTAATGTTTGATTTGATATTCGCTAGCCGTGATAAAATCAACCAGGTTCGCCTGATCGCTCTCCATCATTTCTTCGAGAGTTCCATGCCAACTTAGTTCCTGTTGATCCAAAAAAGCAACTCTGTCTGCAACTTCGAGTACACTATGCATATCGTGTGTAATCACGATTGAAGTCACATCAAACTCTTCGGCCATTCCAATGATTAGTTGGTTAATTTCATTCGATGTCTGTGGATCTAGGCCGGAGGTGGGTTCATCATACATAATATATTTTGGCTCAAGGATAATCGCCCTCGCCAATCCAACCCGCTTTCTCATTCCGCCAGACAATTCAGCAGTCTCTTTTGATGCCGCATCTTCAAGATTCACGTATTGCAGGGACCGCATCACATTTTCCCGAATTTCTTCTTCGGTTTGATCTGTAAAGTATCTCAGTGGAAACGCCACATTTTCAAATGTATTGATAGAATCAAACAGTGCAGATCCCTGGAATAGAACTCCAAACTGCTGTCTTAGCAAACGTTTATCCACATAGTCCAGTTCAAAAATATTCTTTCCATCTATAATAACTTCTCCTTCATCGGGTGTCATTAATGCATTGATATGTTTGAGAAGCACAGATTTCCCGGAACCCGATCGTCCGATAACAGCCGTAGTCTCGCCATCCTTAATCGTAAAGGAAACATCTTTCCAAACAAGCACATTAGAAAAACTCTTTCTTAAATTCTTAATCTCGATCATAGTAACAATGCTGCTAAGATAAAATCAGCCAGAAGAATGTAAATACATCCTAATACAGTTGCCTGGGTAGTACTGTTCCCCACGCCTTCTGCCCCACCGGTTGCAAAATATCCTTTGTAGCATGCAATGGAGGTGATGATAAAGCCGAATACAAACGATTTTACGATTCCAAAGGCCACGTCCCAGGGATAAAAATACATTCGGGCACCTTCAAGAAAATCCGCCGGGGGAACCTGGCCCGAAAAATAACCGGCGGCAACTCCACCCGCCAATCCGCACACACCGGCTACAATATAGATAACCGGGAACATCAAAATTCCCGCCATTACCCGGGGAACCACCAAAAAAGAAACGGAGTTAAATCCCATCGATTCGAGAGCGTCAATCTGCTCACTCACACGCATGGTGCCCAATTCTGTGGCTACCCTTGCTCCTACCTTTCCAGCCAATACAAGTCCGGAAATTACAGCTGCGAGTTCAATCAAAATAGATTGTGATACAATAGCGCCAATGGTTGAAAGAGGAATAAATGCCGAATCGAGCTGATAGGCAGATTGAAGTGTCATTACCGATCCGGTAAAAATACCCACTAATACAATAATGGGCATGGAATCATACCCAACCTTTACCAATTCATGAAAGAGGTTCTTTCGATAGGTGGAAAATTCCGTCGATGAACGAAGTCCCTGGTAAAGGAGGGTACTGTATTTTCCTAATTCTTTAAATACACGCATGCAGCGTATTTCTCGTAAAATTTATTTCAAACAATTTCTGGTTCCCAGAGTTTTAATCCGGTAATATTACAAAAGTTTTATCCAAAATGCGGATTGCTTCAAGTAGCAAACAGATAGCCTTAAAACTACAAAAGGTTTTGGCAAATTGAAGATTTTAATCTGTTTTGTACGCGCTTTTGGATTGTAAGATGTTTCAAGCAGTTCGTCTCTATAACTCTTATTTTTCCCGCCACTCTTTGTTAACTTATATCTTTTAACCGATATCCATACTTAATGATCCGATATTTTACATCAGGCGAATCTCACGGTCCAGGGCTAACCGGAATTGTTGAAGGTGTTCCCGCCGGACTCGAAATTACAGAAGATTATATTGAACAGCATTTAGTCCGCCGCCAAAAAGGTTATGGACGAGGCGGGCGCATGGCGTTTGAAAAAGATCATGCGGATATACAATCCGGTGTTCGATTTTCAAAAACGACCGGAGCTCCCATTGCCATGTCCATGATCAACCGCGCCTATGAAAAAGATGACAGCAACTGGCCGAAAGTGATGGCCAAAGACGGAGAACGAGGTGATGTTGAAAAAATCACGCTCCCCCGACCCGGCCATGCTGATTTGGTTGGACTACAAAAATATCGGTTTGATGATATTCGTCCCGTTATTGAACGCTCCAGCGCGCGAGAAACAGCGATGCGTGTGGCTTGCTGCTCCATTGCCCGAAAATTCCTTAAAGAATTCGGAATTGAGATTGGTGGACATGTAATCCAGCTTGGCAAAATTGGATATGATGGATGGGATGCTGTTCGAAAAACCACGGATCCGCTGGCTGAAAACGGCGCTGAAGAAATCTATAAAGCTGCGGATGAATCTGATGTACGCTGTCTGGATGAAGAGCTGAGCCATCAAATGCGGGAAGAGATTAAAATCAAACGAAAAGAAGGAACCTCTCTTGGCGGCATTTATGAAATTGTTGTAACGGGTTTGCCCGTTGGATTAGGCAGCCATGTGCATTGGGATCGCAAACTAGACGGACTTCTGGCGCAAGCAATCGTAAGCACTCAGGCAATGAAAGGTGTGGAGATCGGCTTGGGTTTTGATGCCGGCAAAACGCACGGTCATGAGGTTCACGATGAAATAGTTTATGAGAATGATTCTTTCAAGCGCCGAACCAATCGTCTGGGTGGTTTTGAAGGCGGCATGACAACAGGAATGCCAATTATTATCCGCGGAGTAATGAAACCAATCCCTACAATGATCAAACCTCTGAAAACCGCTGATATTGAGAGCAAAGAGGAACAAGATACACGTTACGAACGATCGGACGTTTGTGCCCTTCCGCGAGCTGTTGTTGTTGCCGAGAGTGTAATTGCACCGGTGATTGCGAATGCCATTCTTGAAAAATTCGGTGGCGACTCAATGTCAGAAATACTGGAACGTTATCCCCATGAAAAATAACAGACAGAAAATCCGGGATCTTGCAGCATCACTTAAAAAGAATCCAAACGATTCGTTTACAAAGTTTGCTCTGGCCCTGGAACTGCTCAAGAAAGATGACGTATCAAAAGCGAGGGTTTTGTTTGAATCCGTTTTAGAACAAGATCCTGAGTATTTAGGCGTTTATTACCATCTGGGAAAGCTTTACGAACGTACCGGACGACCTGAAGATGCTCAATCCATGTTTACCAATGGATTAAAAGTTGCCCGAGACCAGAATGATAAACGAACTGAACTCGAATTGTTGGATGCTCTTGAATCTCTAAATATTGAATTGAATAATGATTCCACTTCTTAAAAAATTAACTCTCCTCTCTCTCATAATCTGTATCTATCTGCTCACTGGATTTTTAGATACAACCAAAGCTCAACAAACCCAGCAAGAACACACTGTTCAGCGGGGAGAAACACTATTTAGTATTTCTCAACAATATGGAATTACTGTTGGGGAACTGAAAGAGTGGAATGACCTTCAATCAAATGATCTGAAATTGGGACAAGTACTCATTGTAGCTCCACATTCGAGTGATAACAGTGATCGAATCATTCACGAAGTTCAAGCAGGAGAAGCACTTTTCGGGATATCACGACAGTACAATGTTACCATTGCCGAAATCCAGGAATGGAATAATTTAGAAAGTACCAATCTTGAAGTGGGAACTGAGTTGGTGATCTACCCGCAAAGTGCACCTCAACAGTCTCAGCCATCTATTGATGATTTGGAACAGATGGATCAGGAAGAGCGAACTTCCATTGTGGAGCAATATTCACAATCGACTGCTGAGAGCGAATCATACACCGTAAAAAGCGGTGATACTCTTTACGGGATTGCGCGTCAGCATGATATGACGGTTACGGAACTTCGTCAGATCAACAATTTACAGGATGATATGCTGCGTGTTGGGCAAAGAATCACGGTTAAAAAGATAGAAACTGCCCCTTCTGTGGCCGAAGGTGCTGAGAACTCCACTCCGCAGGGAAAATTTGCAACCTATCGGGTGCAACGAAATGAAAACACCAGAACCGTTCTGGATAAATTCAAGATGACCCGAGAGGAGTTTGAAGCTTTGAATCCCGGAATGAATGCTGATAATATTTCGTCAGGACAGCAAATTACTGTATTGCTCCCTCCTACTCGAAATTTTGATAACCCATATCTGCCGGATGCCAATCTCGAGGATTTAGGAACTGTTCCGGTGATGAGCTATTCAGAAAGTGATAAGGCTACTCCAACCACAAGCGGAGAACTCTACAATCCGGACCAGCTTTCGGCCGCCCATTCAAACATGGCGCTCGGAAATATTATTTTTATCGAAAACCCATCCAACGGCAAGGGAATTTTCGTACGTGTGAATGACAGACACTCCGGTGAAGGCCTTAAGTTATCGCAAAAAGCGTTCGACATGCTGGATTTTTCAAGCATTGAGCAACCGGTTGTAACCATCTACCTGGATAATTGAGGGTGCATTACAAGTCTCGTTCATACCTGGATCAAACCAGCGGAATTTTATACAGTTACCTGATTGCGCTTCCACTGTTGTTACTGTATGAACTTCTGATTTGGATATCTCAACCGCCGGATCAGGCAGTACGAATTTCAGTGGATATTTTGTTCAAATCGTTCTTTCAATTCCTGGGAGTGAATGCAATTTCCGCCACACTGTTTGTTGCCGCATTTATAGGAGCTGTTGTACTCTATCTGAAGCGTTCTGAACTACCCCATTTACGATCCTCCTATTTTTTATGGATGATTGTTGAATCGGCGGTTTATGCAGTTTTTATCACCATTGTAATTGTAGGGCTTCTTAATGCTATTTTAACAATGAATCTGTTGCAAAGTGCAGAAGCATTAAGCAAAAGTCAGATGTTTGCTCTCTCATTAGGCGCAGGTCTTTACGAAGAGTTGTTTTTCAGAGTTATTTTAGTGGGTGGTTTAGCACTATTTTTCATGAATTTTTTCACAAAAAAAAGAACCGCTTATGCAGTCTCGGCACTCGCTGCGGCACTTATATTTAGCGGGGTTCATTATATCGGCCAATACGGTGATTTTTTTACACTTGGATCGTTTTTATTCAGGTTCCTATTTGGCTTAGCACTAAATGTTATTTATGTTACCAGAGGATTTGGGATAGCAGCATGGACACATGCACTTTACGATATATTCGTAATTTCACAAATGTAAAGTAAGGAACGAAGAAATAGTCATTCATTCAGGTAGAAAGTGGGTGTAAATTAAATTTACATACCCGATCAATTCTATCAATTAGTTTAATCGATCGCGGTATCGTAAATTCAAAATGAAGTAATCAAAAGAAAGTTACTTGATTTGAATACTAATAAAACTGTTCTGACAAACAACTAAAGGGATGGCAGAACTCACAAAAAAAGAATTAAAAAAGCAGGAAGATTTTAACGAAGAGATCATTCCTCATTTGGATGCCTTGTATAACTTTGGCCTGAGGCTTACATCAGATCCCAATGATGCCGAAGATCTTGTACAAGATACAATCGTTAAAGCTTTCCGATTTTTCAGCAGCTACGAGAAAGGAACGAATGCCAAAGCATGGCTTTTCCGAATCCTGAAAAATTCCTACATCAACAACTACAGGAAGAAATCAAAGAAACCCCAGCAGGTTGATTACGATGAAGTCTCTACCTTCTATGAGACAATTCGTGCAGAAAGAACAGATACATCCGACCTTGAAGACAAAATGTTCAGGGAGTTAATTGATGATGAACTTTCCAACGCTCTCGATAATATTCCGGAAGATTTCAGAACGGTTGTACTTCTCTGTGACGTAGAAGATTTTACCTACGAAGAGATTGCGAACATGCTGGATGTACCGATCGGTACTATTCGATCCCGACTCCACAGGGGGCGAAACTTGCTGAAAGCTGAATTGATGGATTACGCAGCTAAGCGCGGATTTGCAAGTGATTAAATGGGAAGCGTAATTCGGATTACGGTTCCTTTATTTACCTCTGTTGTGTAGACAAATATTTTTCCTTTGTGATACTCCTCTATAATCCGTTTGGTTAAGCTCAATCCAAGGCCCCACCCTCGTTTTTTTGTGCTATAACCCGGTTTAAATATCTCTTTCATGTACTTTCTGTCGATACCGGAGCCTGAATCCTCAATGTCAATCACCATTTGATTCCCATCTTTCTTTACGGTAATAGCTACATACGCATCGGCGACCGTTTCTTTAATGGCATCCATCGAATTCTTGATAAGATTTTCAACCGCCCATTGAAATAGTTCGGGATTTAAGTGAGCTTTTTCATCTGTCTTGATGTTTTTTCGCACATCAATCGATTTACCAAGTGATGGCAATCGCCGTTTCATGTATGAGATTACTTCATCAATAATCGGTTCCGGATGAACCATCTTCAGTTCCGGTTGCGACCCTATTTTGTTGAAGCGCTCGGCGATACCCTTCAAACGAGTAACATCATTTTCAATCTCGTAAGCAATAGAAAGGCTCTCCTCATCATCCTGATTTTTATCTTTAAGCAGCTGCAGCCAGCCATAGATACTTGACAAAGGGGTTCCCAATTGATGGGCGGCCTCTTTGGTCATACCCACCCACAAATTCGACTGTTCGGAGCGTGTAATACTTTTATAGGTTATGTAGCCAATCCCAAGAAGCATCGCCAGAATACCAAACTGTACATAGGGAAAAAACCTGAGGTATTGCACCGTAGGACTTTCCCCATAATACACATACTGATTTTGCATTTGATTATCCTCTCCAAAGGTAATTGTTATCGGCTCATGGTATTCTGCAAAACTTTCTGCCAAAGCTTTCATATCGGTATCTTCATCTTCGATATATCGATATGAGGTTACAAAACCGGATTCGTCCATCACGATTACCGGAATATTGAACAAATCCTGAGGAGTGATAATCTCTTGTGTAACAAAATCTTCCGTAAATCTTGCTGATTCTGCCGATCGGATCATTCTCGCCAAACTGTCGGGCACATTGGGATACATGTTTAGCATATCAGCTACACGATTTAACGTGGTACTCACTTCCAGATGAACCGGATCATAATTGAATTCGAATGCCTTTGCCCAAAGCTCTACACTCTTCCTCTCCTGCTCCATAATCTTGTTGATGAGAATCTGGTTGTAAACAAAGGAAGCGCCGGCCAATAATATCAGGAGAGAAACAAGTATTATTTTTATCCGGCTGGATGGAAGTAGTGTATTCATGGATTGAGCCCGGTTAACAAAGATAGAGCCTGAATCGCCAAACTACATGAAAACACAATGAAAGTACATTGTGCCCCGACCTTTTTATGCGGTCGCCTTATGTTTTTCATAAACCGGAGGCGCTTTTTGCTCAACGGTTTCTCGCGTAATGATGCACCGCTTTACATTCTTCATCGACGGAATCACAAACATAATCTCCAGCATGGCTTCTTCAAGAATGGAACGTAAACCCCTGGCTCCTGTTTTACGCTCTCGCGCTTTTTCTACAATAGCGTTGAGGGCTTCCTCTTCAAACTCAAGTTCCACATCTTCCATTTTAAACAGCTTTTTATACTGTTTGGTGATAGCATTCTTCGGCTTGAGCAAAATCTCGATCATTGCGTCGTCGGAGAGTTCTTCAAGCCCGCAAATAACGGGAAGTCGGCCGATAAGCTCGGGGATCAAACCAAATTTTTGGAGATCTTCCGGCTCAACATGTGTAAAAATTCTCGGATCATCTTTATCAAATTTCACCTGGTCATGAGAATGGAAACCCATCGCACTTGTTGAGAGTCGGCGTGCGATCACTTCTTCGAGTCCGCTAAACGCTCCACCGCAGATAAAAAGAATTTCTGAGGTATCCAGTTGAATAAAGCTCTGTTCCGGATGCTTTCGTCCACCCTTCGGTGGAATGTTGGCTGTTGTACCTTCAAGAATTTTCAGCAGCGCCTGTTGCACACCTTCACCGGAAACATCCCGGGTAATGGAAGGGTTGTCACTTTTGCGCGATACTTTATCAATTTCGTCAATGTACACAATACCGCGGCGGGCTCGCTCCACGTCGTAATCCGCGGCTTGCAAAAGGTTGCTGAGCATACTTTCCACATCTTCACCCACATAGCCGGCTTCTGTAAGAACGGTGGCATCGGCAATGGTGATTGGCACATCAATAATGTTTGCCATGGTTCTGGCGAGGAGAGTTTTCCCGGAACCGGTTGGTCCCAGCAACATAATATTACTCTTCTCGATCTTGGTATCATCAATCTGAATCTCCGAACTGTTGGAAATTCGTTTGTAGTGATTATAGACAGCTACAGAAAGTGCCTTTTTGGCTCCTTCCTGGCCAATTACATACTCATCAAGCTTATTCTTGATCTCAACCGGTTTGAGTATGGGTTTATACTGCTTTTCGCGTCGGCGTGCTAATGATGACAAATCACTCTGAATAATGCTGGATGCATCTTCCACACAGTGATTGCAAATGTAAACATCTGGACCGGCCACCATGGAATTCACGTCATGACTGGATCGCCCGCAAAAAGAGCAATAGACCGAATCGTTATCTTTCTTTTTACTCATATTTTGGTCGTATTTATTGCTTTAAAGTATGTAATCTCAGCAATTTTTCAGAAAAAAATTACGCAGAGAGGATTTTTAAAGTGAATAAAAGAATCACTAAACTCTCAAAAAACCTCTTGTAAGAATCCTATTTATCTTTCTCTTCGTTGCGCCTCATAACGTGGTCAATCAACCCGTAATCCTTTGCTTCATCAGAGGTCATCCATTTATTACGGTCGGAATCTTCAACAATTTGTTCAACAGATTGACCGGTATGTTCTGCCAGAATTCCACTGAGCTCTTTCTTAAGGCGTACAATTTCCTGAGCTTCAATTTCAATATCACTGGCTTGCCCCTGAACACCACCTAAAGGCTGGTGGATCATCACTCGTGAGTGTGGAAGCGCGTGACGTTTACCTTTCGTTCCGGCAGTAAGAAGAACAGCTCCCATTGAAGCAGCCATACCTACACAAGTGGTGGCCACATCACTTTTTACAAACTGCATGGTATCATAAATAGCCATACCTGCAGAAACAACTCCTCCCGGACTGTTAATATACAGATTGATATCTTTTTCAGTTTCTTGTGAATCGAGAAAGAGTAACTGTGCTACAATAGAGCTGGCCACGGCATCATTCACAGGTGTACCTAAAATCACGATCCTATCTTTCAGAAGTCGCGAATAGATATCATAAGCCCGTTCGCCACGATTTGTGGTTTCCACCACCATGGGTACCAGGTTATTTTGAACTTGACTGATATCGCTCATCTCGGGTAATTCAAAAAGGGGTTGTTTGTAATTCATGACAATCTATGCTTGTGGAATTTGTTTCTTTTCGTTTTCCTCTTCTCTCTTCTTACGAAATTCATCCTTCGAGAGTTCATTGATAGTAACCTCTTCAGTCAATTTATCAAAAACTTTATTTTCGCGAATGTTATTTCTGAGGCTTTCAAGTTGCCCCGGATTCTGAGCATAATGACTCTTCAACTGCTCGGGGGTTGCACCATATTTAGCTGCTTCAATTGCGATAAACTCGTCAATATCTTCCGGTTTGATTTCAATATCATCAAACTTCTCCTGCAGTTTATGACTGATAAAACTCCATTTTGCCTGCTGCAGAGCCTGATCACTAATATTTTCCTTGTACTCTTCTACATCAAATCCGGGAGGTAATTGTCCGCCTGACTGCTGCTTGGCGTAATCAACAAAATTATTTTTTACCTGCTCCAGCATTACTTCGGGCACATCAAACTTATGTGCTTCGGCCATTGCGGCAATTGCATCCTGCTGGAACATCTCGTCAGACGACTGATCGTAATAATCCTGCATTTGGCTTTTAATGTAGCTCTTAAACTCATCTACATTTTTAGCATTACCATTGGAATGTTTTTTGGCAAATTCGTCAGTCAGTTCTGCTTCATGGTTGATTTCAACCTTTTTCACGTGCATCTCAAAACGATCCACTTCTTCATCTTCGCCCAGTTCCATCTCAACTACATCGCCAACTTTGTGGCCTACAAGATGCTTACGAAAATCGGCGGCTGCATCCTGACGAAGATCCAGCTTTTGGTCTTCATCCTTTTCACCTTCAATAGGATTTCCATCTTCATCGAGGGAAACAGCATCAACCGTTACACGGCTTTCTTCTGTAATCTCTTCATCAACTTCTTCCCAGTTGCCCTGCCGCTGCAGAGTTCGTTTAATCTCTTCTTCAACCTCTTCATCGGTAACATCATGCACCATCTTGTCGATGGTAATTTCCTTGAGATCTTTCAGTTCAAACTCCGGTGTGGCACCAATCTTAAATACAACTTCGAGCTCATTATTCTCCCATGTCATATCCAGCATTTGAGTCTCGCCTACCGGTTCGTGTTCGGGTACAATCTCCTTTTCGTACACTTCTTCAACATAACTGTTGATCTCTTCCATCTCGATCTCTTTTCCAAAACGCTTCTTAATGAGACCAACTGGCACTTTGCCAGGACGAAAGCCCGGCATCTGGATTTGCTGCTTATATTTCTTGTAAGCTTTATCAAACTTTTCAGACAAGTCTTCTCGAGTCGCCTTGATTGTTATTTCCTTGTCTACAGAGGTAAGTTCCTCAACGGATAGTTTCACTTGTGTTACCTAAATGTTTTTAAAATATTTGGATTGAGTTGGTACGAGAGGGGGGACTCGAACCCCCACACTGTTTAGAGTACTAGATCCTAAATCTAGCGCGTCTACCAATTCCGCCACTCTCGCGCAGATTCTGATAAATTTTCATCAGAGCCTGATAAAATACGGTTTTTCGTCTGTGGTTTCAACTATTCAATTATATCAAAAACATCTGGTCAACGAATTTAATTTCCTGGGTGGTTAACAGCACTCAGAAATTTCATCTGACTATTCTACGATATTTTGTAGTTTTCATTTGAAACAAAAAACTGTTTACACCACTCATGTTCAGAAATCTCCGCTTTGTTTACGTAACTACCGAAAATCGCGATGAAGCCAAAAAGATAGGTACCACTATTGTGAAGGAAAAACTGGCAGCCTGTGCCAATATTATTGATGGAATGGAATCTATCTACCATTGGAAAGATAAGATCGAAACCAGCAAGGAATGCATTTTGATTTTAAAAACCAGTTACAGCAATGTTGCAAAGATGACTCGCCGCATAAAGGAACTTCATTCATATGAGGTTCCGTGCGTCATCAGCCTGAACATTGCAGAACAAGAAGGGAATCCGGAATATTTGAATTGGATTCGCGATTCCGTCCGACAACCACTCCCGCAAGATGAAGACCTTCGAACCGATTGACCCATGTCTTTGATCATCAAAAAAGATCGGTTCATAACCGAGGCTGTTATTAATCGGCCCGACGTAATGAATGCGATCAATTTTGATGTGATGGATCAGCTTGAAGCCCTTCTGGATGATCTTGAAAAAGATGACAAGTTACGCGTTTTTGTACTCTCCGGCTCAGAGAACAGCTTCATCTCCGGCGGTGATCTACGCGAGTTTCATCAAATAAAAGATGCGGAAGGCGCTAAAGAGATGACCCGCCGTATGATTACCATTCTTAAACGAATCGAGAGTCTCCCCTGCTGGACACTTGCAGCCATCAATGGTCCGGCTTACGGTGGCGGTTGGGAGGTTCTGCTTTCTTTTGATTTTCGGGTCGCCATTTCATCAGCTACTATTGGTTTTACCCAAGGTAAATTTTACCTGCCGCCGGGTTGGGGAGGAATTTCTAAGCTGACAGAAACCGTAGGACGAAACATGGCGCTCTATTGGTTAGCATCCCAAAAAGTAATTGATGCAGAAACAGCTCTTCACTCCGGTTTGATTCAAGAAGTATTTAGTGAAGATGACTACAATGATAAACTTTCAAAACTGAAAAAATCGCTCATCAAAAACGACCGAACGTTCATAGAGTACATCAAAAGAAAAGATCTTCAAACGTCAGAAGATGAGATTGAACCGTTCAGTACTTTTTGGGAGAGTGATGAGCATTTGGAACGGGTTGAAAAGTTTTTGAATCGAAAAGAAAACAGCTAATCTCAGCAACAATTTTACACCCCCCTTTTTTTCCCTCTCAAGAGGGGATTTTACTTTTCATTTCGAATAGCCTGAATTCTCTTCAAAACCGGTGGATGCGAATAATTCAAAAATACATAAAATGGATGGGGAGTCAGGTTACTCAAATTATCTTTGGAAAGCTTTTTCAAGACGTTGACCATCTCTTCTGAATTTTGAATCGTTGTTGATGCAAAGTGATCTGCCTCAAATTCATGAGAACGACTGAGCTTCTGCATCCCAATCCCCAAAATGGTTTCAATCGGAGAGTAGAGCATTCCGAAAAACAGGAGTCCGGCATAAACACTCATCTGTTCCATATAAAACGCATCAAACAAGCCCTGCACTTTCAGAAAAATGGAAAGGAGCGCGAACATGATTCCCGTCTGCAAAATACTAATCGCCATATTTTTTACGATGTGTTTCTTCTTGTAGTGACCAATTTCATGCGCCAAAACCGCCACCAGTTCTTCTTTAGAATGATTTTCGATCAAAGTATCAAACAGTGCTATTCGCTTATTCTTTCCGAAACCTGTAAAAAATGCGTTCGATTTTGAAGATCGTTTGGAACCGTCCATTACATAAATTTCCTGTAGTGGGAAATCAACTTTGGCGGCATAATTTTCGATTGCTTCGCGAAGTTCTTCATCTTCCAGTGGTTCAAACTTGTTGAAGATCGGCATGATCCAGGTCGGGGCGATGTACTGCATCACCAAAGAAAATGCAGTTACCACCAGCCACGCATAGACCCACGCAAAGGATCCGCCATACTCGAAAAAGGCGATGATTCCTGCAAGCAACGGCGCACCAATTATAATTCCAAGCAACAACCCTTTCACCCGGTCCATCACAAATGTTTTTGGAGTAGTTTTGTTGAAGCCAAATCGTTCCTCAATCACAAACGTGGAGTAGATACTGAAGGGTAAGTCGATAATCGTTTTGGCTACAATCAGCACACCAATAAAAATCAAACCGGTGACGATCACGCCAAAATCGAAGCTTCTCGCCCACTGATCCAGCCAGTTAAATCCTCCGGCAAACCAAAATACGAGCAGCAGAATCAGATCAAACGTGCCGGTAAAAAACCCAAACTTTGTCTTCACACGCGTGTATTCCTGTGATTTGGCGTAGGTTTCCTCGTCATAAACGCCTTCAAATTCATCAGGAAGTTGTTTGGAAAGTGATTTTAGATTTAAACGATTCGAAATGATTTCGAGAATGAAATCAACCAAAATCGCAGTTAGTATAATGATGGTAAAAATATTCATGAACAGCTCTCAGCTAAAGCTCAGATCGATTAGTTTTATAGTAGAATTTCAACAGGTAAAGGTACAAACTTCATTTGAGCATACCATCACCCATTTTGGATTGAGATTAACTGTGTATCCTGCTATGTGTATTTTAATTCAATATTAAACTATTTATCCGATTTTTTGGTTATACTTCTCAGATAATCAACTTTCAATAACCGCCATGAAAACTATTAATGGGCTTCACCATATCACAGCCGTTTCGGGTCCGCCGAAAGTGAATTACGATTTTTATACACAGGTTTTGGGACTTCGATTTACCAAGAAGACGATCAATTTTGATGATCCGACTACCTATCATCTGTACTACGGAAATTATGAAGCAACTCCCGGCAGTTCGATCACATTTTTCCCATGGGAAGGAGTTCCGCAGGGTGTTCCCAAATCGGGTGAAGCAACAGTTGTATCGTACGCAGTTCCAAATGGATCTCTTGATTTTTGGCGCGAACACTTCAAGCAGAATGATGTTGAAATTTTAGGAGATGTAACTCGCTTTTCAGATCGGGGAATTCTCGCGAAAGACATAGAAGGAATGATGATCGGGATCGTAGAATCGGATGGAATTGAAAGAATTAAACCGAAACAGACTGATGGAATTCCTGATGAGTCTGCCGTTCGTGGTTTTTATGGAACCACACTTTCACTTGCTGATATTGGACGAACCGGCGAATTGCTACAAGAATTTGGTTGGACGAAAGCGGGTGAGGAATCTGATACAACGCGTTTTACATCCAAACCGGAGAATAATCTTGGAACTGCCATAGACCTAAAGAGCGAACCGAATCTAAGCGGTCGATTTGGACGTGGTTCGGTTCATCATATCGCTTTTCGGGTTCCGGATGATGAAACTCAAATGGAATGGCGTGAAAAACTGAAAGAACTTGGTTTTAACCCTACCCCGGTGCAAGACAGGCAATATTTCAGGTCGGTTTATTTCAGAGAGCCCGGTGGAGTGTTGTTTGAAATTGCCACGGATATTCCCGGGTTCACAAAAGATGAAGAGTTGGAAAATCTGGGAACCGAACTAAAACTTCCACCTTGGTATGAGAAACACCGAGATGAGATTGAAAGCAAACTCGTTCCACTTGAATCATAAATTCAAATAAACACACTATTTAGATGTTCAGAGCAAATTCAGAAGAGCCTTTTGAGGGCCCCCATCAGAACTCAAAAATTGTAACTCACGGTGTTGCACCGGACGAAGCAGACCTTGCAATGATTATGATTCACGGAAGGGGAGCGTCTGCACAAAGTATCATCACGCTGTCTAATGAGTTTGATACCGGAAATATTCACTATCGTGCACCACAGGCAGATCAGTTTACGTGGTATCCATATTCGTTTCTTGAACCCACAGAACGAAACGAGCCGGGACTCTCTTCCGGGTTACAACTGATTTTTGATATGATTACTGACCTGGAAAACGATGGTATCCCAAAAGAAAAAATTGTGCTGCTTGGTTTCTCTCAGGGAGCTTGCTTGTCAACAGAATTTGTTGCTCGCCATCCTGCACGGTATGGCGGATTGATCGCTTTAAGCGGCGGACTGATCGGCAATTCCATCAAAAAAGAAAATTATGAAGGTGATTTGAACGGCACTCCCTATTTCGTCGGCTGTTCCGATGTTGATCCGCATATTCCCGTGGAACGCGTGGATGAATCGGTAGAAGTTTTGGAAAAACTGGGAGCGGTAGTCACCAAAAAGATCTACCCGGGAATGGGGCATACTGTGAATCAAGATGAGATCGATCACATCAAAAAAATTCTTGCAACGGGAGAACAAAGTTAAGTTGCAAACGTATATCGTTTGTAGAATTTATATATTTGTTCAATGAGCATTTTTTCTAAAATCAATTCCCTTTTTCTGGTAGCGGCTGTTGTAGTTACAACATTTGGCCAGGTACAGACTTTGCCAAGTGCGGCTCGGACTTTCACTGATTTTGAGGGAACCGAAACCCCTGTTTATTCCAGCACTTCCACATACACCATCTGGGGTGTAATTAACCTGGATGGAAACTCGTCGCTTTTTAACGTTTTCTCGAATTCAGACTCGGAAGAGGACCGAAAGGATCGGTCGAAAACAACAGCGGCCCGAGAATCTGCTCTCACAAAAATTTCATCTCTTTATCTTCTATTTGCGAAGGATATTGATTTCAGTACCTCTGTACGTGAATTGCTATATCCTTTCCATTTCTACTTTTAAATCATCTCATCTTTGATTTTGTCGAAACTCGCTTTCTGAGTTTCTCCTCCTAACATTCAAATATACACCCGATTCAACCAATTATTGACGATTGGTTTTACGATCGGAGTGTATCTAACCAAAAAATTTATACAAAGATGAAAGTAGATTTACCCTCACTTATTATTGGAATTCTTGCATTGGCAACGTTTTGTGCGCCAATTCTCTGGTACCAGATATCAGAAAAAAAGAAAGTGAAAAAATTAAATAAAGAGTTATCGCAGTTTGCCCGCGAAGAAAATTTAACCCTCAGCAACCAGGAAGTTTGGGGTAGCGGTTACGCAGTGGGCATCGATCAGGAAAACAAAAAACTCTTGTACTTCAAACACGATGGAAAAGACGATCTAAAAGAGATGATTAACCTTACCGAAGTGGTGTCGTGCAAGGTATCGAATGGAACTAAAACCGTGCGGAATGATAACGGAAGCAGGAGTATCATTAGCAGCATCCGGCTTCTTTTGCATTATCAAAACCCCAAAAAGGGCTCTGCATCCCTGGAAATTTACGATGGTGAAAATGGAAGGGCGCTCACTTCCGAGCTGACCATAGCCAACAAACTCGCAAAGACCATCCGCCCATTGTTAAACAAAAGGACGGAAACCAGTTATAAACTTCCTCTCGTGTAAAAAAAGTCCCGGAGTCGAATCTTTGGCTCCGGGATTTCTTTATCAAGTGTATCACTCTAAAACAATTGGTACCTTTCAGCTTTGCAATAAAAAACTAATTGTTTTCAGATGGATATCATTTGGGTAGGCGTCGCTTTTTTGTTCGGGTTTGCTGTATCGAAAGTTAAACTACCACCTTTGGTCGGATTTCTCCTGGCCGGAATAACCATGTCACATGCCGGATATGAATCCCGCGAGATGTTGCATGAAATCTCACATCTTGGCGTGCTTTTTTTGCTATTTACTGTGGGCTTGCACATTCGTCTCAAAAACATCCTTCGGTTTGATATACTTGGCGTGAGCCTATCACACCTGTTGCTGTCCGTCCTCATTTTTACTCCGGTTGCTCTTGCTTTTGGGTTTGATACACAGGCCGCTGTTATCATCGCTATTATGCTTGGGTTTTCAAGTACAGTTTTGACGGCCAAAAACCTTGAACGCAGAAATGAGCTTGGTGCTTTTTATGGCCGAACAGCTATCGGAATTCTTGTTGTTCAGGATCTTGTGGCGATCGGGCTGATTGCCTACACGGGTGGCGGTGTGCCATCGCCCTGGGCCCTCTCTCTGTTTGCGTTGCCACTGATTAGGCCTCTTCTTTTGAAATTATTATCAGGCGTCCAGGAAGATGAAATCTGGATGCTTTTTGGCCTTGTACTCGCCCTTGGTGGAGCTGCCCTCTTTGATTTTTTCCAACTTTCAGGCGAATTAGGCGCACTCGCAGCGGGTACTCTCTTGGCTTCAGACGAACGAGCTGACAAAATCGGGAAGAAAATGTGGGGAATTAAAGAAGCCTTTCTTGTTGGATTTTTCCTGGAGGTTGGCCTTACCGGCTTCCCCGATTCCACCGGCTTCTATTTCATTGGAGTTCTCCTGTTGTTACTGCCGGTAAAATCAATGTTCTTTTACCTTCTATTTACGTGGTTTCGATTCCGGGGACGAACCGGATTTCTTGCCACTATATCTCTCACATCATTCAGTGAATTCACGCTGATTGCGGGAGCTGTCGCTATTCAAAACGGATTTTTACCCCCCGAACTACTGGTTGTGATGGGCTTGTTGACGGCAATTTCGTACGCAGTAAACTCTCCGGTCAGTATCAAAGAGGAAAAGCTTTGGAATTTATGGCATGATTTTCTCATCAAATTTGAGCGTGAAGGAAAACATCCGGAACACCAGGCAGTATCGTTGGGATCGGCGGAATACCTGATTGTAGGAATGGGAAATGCAGGTCGCGCGGCTTATGACAAATTGAAAGCAGATGGTCAACCGGTGGTGGGGATGGACATTGATCCCGGTCGAATTGAACGAAACCTTGCCAAAGGAAGACGTGTTCTTTATGGTGACATCCAAGACCGGGATTTATGGCTTAATCTTGATCTGAAGAACATAAAATCCGTGATGATTGCCATGGGAAACGAAACGGTAAAAGTGAATGCAACCAAAACACTTCGTGCCGCCGGTTTTAAAGGATTGATTTATGTATTAACGATGCGCGAGGAAGAAGCGAAGATTATGCAGGAAGCCGGGGCAAGCGCAGTTTCCATCCCGATTAAAGAGGCCGGTGAACGGCTGGCCGAACTTAGCGCTGAAATTGAAAATAGTAAATAAGATTTCACAATTATGAAACCGACGTTGATTTACGCATTTGATCCGCTTTGCGGGTGGTGCTTTGGATTTCATCCCATTATAGAAAAACTAAAAACACGGTTTAATGATGATCTGCAGCTAAAAGTAGTTCCGGGCGGACTTGCGACGGGTGAAAATGCTCAAAAAATTAGCGAAGGCCACGATTACATTCTGAACGCACTTCAGCGAGTTGAAGAGACAACCGGCGTACAATTCGGAGAAAATTTTAAACTACTCGCCGAAGAGGGATCATACTTCTACAATTCTGAACCCTCTTGCAGAATTCAAAATGTGGTGAATCGATTACAACCCGATCAGGCACTCGAATTTGCCGGCTCATTACATAAGGCATTTTTTGTGGATGGCGAAAATTTGAATGATTGGGATACGTTTAAAAATCTGCTTGAAAACCATTCAATAGATTCGAAAGAAGCAAAATCACTCTATGAATCTGATGAAATCAAAAACAAAACTGCTGAACAGTTTGAATGGTGTACTAAAAATGGAGCAACTGCTTTCCCTACGCTCCTTCTTCATATTGGCGATGAGATCGGTGTGATGTCCCGCGGATATCGCCCATTCGATATTCTTGAATCTCATCTGCATCATCTGTTGAATAATATCAAGAAAGTTCAGGATAAGGCTTAGAATAACTCCCCAAGCTGGCGTAAGTGTTAAATCCGGTATTTCAACGCTAAATTGGAATAATTTGGGAGTTGTCTTTTTGGAAAAATCATTATAAGAGTTGTATGTCAAGGATGTCACTTGTGCCCAAGTTTTTTAATGGTAAAGTGGCATAACTGACGCTTCGCTTAACACTCGCGCCAGATGGGATTCATCTGATCCTTTTAAAAGCCCTCTGTTTGCTGTAGTATATCAGCATGCAAAATCAAACAACGCGCATCTGCTTTATCATTAATCCAGTGGCCAATGCTGATCGGTCGTTGAATCACATCGATTGGCTAAGACGAGAAGCCTCCAAACTTTGGAAAAATGTTGAGTTTGTGATTGCAGAAAAACATCAATCACTAGACGAACTCGCCAAATCGAAATCAAAAAGCTTTGATGTGATTGTTGCCTGCGGTGGAGATGGAACGATCAGCCAAATCATAAATGGCCTTGCCAAAACTGATACGGTTTTGGGTGTATTGCCAATTGGATCAGGAAATGACTTTGTAAAATCACTCGGGCTCAACAAAGCTCTCCCACAATGCCTTGAGATCATTTATCAAAATCACATCACAGAAATAGACTTAATTCGGTACGAAGGTGATGCAGAAGGCTGGTGTGCAAACACAACCGGTATGGGAGTAGATGGATTGGCTAATTTTTATGCGCATCAAACATCTTTGCTGAGTGGCCGGATGAAGTACTATTATGGAGCGTTGAAAGCTATTCTAAATTTCCGGGGAGCTGAAATTGATATTCAATCAGATGAGTTATCCGAAAGAAATACATTTATGATGGCCACAATCTGTAACGGAAAATGGGAAGGCGGCAGTTTTTTGGTAGCCCCGAATGCAGATATGAATGATGGTAAAATGGATGTGTTTTGCATCGAAAAAGTACCCACGTTTTTGCTTATTTCTTATCTGTTGAGGTTTCGATGGGGACCCGCACCCTGGATGAAAGGAATTAAAACGTTTAGAACGAAAAGCGTTGAGCTGAAAAGTTCTGCACCGGTTGCCGTTCACAGAGATGGAGAACATCTTGGAACTGACATCCGGCATTTAAAATTCACGGTTCAGAAAAATGCATTACGAGTGCTTACACCAAAAGATTACTGAATTTGATAATATTCTTCATAAACGTAATTCCAGAGTCCAGCGAGATTGGAACCCTTGTTATGTGGATTTTTGGAAGAAGACGACTTCATAGCGTCAATGCAAGCTCTTTCTCGAGCATGCCGAATAGCTTTCATTTGGTGCTTGGTAGGATTATCTATCATTTCTTCATACATCTCTATATCGGAATCAGACATAATATTTGTTTGTATATTAGAGGTTGACTTGTGGTTCATCTAATATGGCAGAAGTTCTTAGTAAATCAAGTTTTGCCACCTAAACTTCAAAGCCACATCATTATTTCTAACGAGTTTTATGGCGAAAATGTTTCGTTATTTCATTGTTTTAAGCGTTTTATCATCAATTCTTTTCACCGGCTGCCAATCCAATACATCTCCAGAAGAACTGACATACACTCCTTGTAACAACGGAGTAGCAGATGGTTTTTCATGCAATAATGTGGATCTCTATGCACATGTTAATATCTCCGAACTCTCCGGTGATGAACTGAGTGATATTTGGGCGTGGACCGATCCGGAAACCGGCAATGAATACGCCATTCTTGGATTAATAAATGGAGTAGATATTGTTGATGTAACGGATCCATCAGACCCGGTAATTATTGGGTTTATTCCTGAACCTAATGCCGAATCTGCCAAATCGGTGCCCTACCAGGCTCATGATGATGGAGGATTGAAAGAGAACTCTCCGTGGCGGGATATGAAAGTCCATGAAAATACTCTTTACATTGTGAGCGAACAGGTTGATTATGGACTCCAGTTCTTTGATTTGACCCAACTTCGTGACGTTGAAAATCCCCCTGTTGAATTCTCGGAATTTGGACGATACACCGAGTTTGGAAATGCACATAACATTTTTGTGAATGAAGACAGTGAATACCTCTATGTGGTTGGCAGCACCACCGGGATACAATGTGCAGAGAATGGGGGGGGTACACATGATTGATATCTCCTCTCCCAATCAGCCAGAGTTTGCCGGTTGTTATGTAGATGAAGCCGCCGGTGGATTTACAGAAAGCGGCTATATTCATGACACACAATGCGTAATGTATTCCGGGCCTGATGAAGATTATCAAGGCAAGGAGATCTGTTTTAATTCCAGCGAGAAGTTTTTTTTGATTTCTGATGTAACGGACAAAAATGCCCCCACAACTATTTCAATGGATACCTATCCGGGAGCAAGTTATATTCACCAGGGCTGGTTGTCGGAAGACCAGCGCTACTTTTTTATGAATGATGAGTTGGACGAGCGGTACAATCATACCAATACCCGAACCTATGTTTGGGATATACAGGATTTGGATCAACCTGAAATGATTGGACATTACCAGCACAACACTCCAAGCATCGACCACAATCTCTACATTAAGGATGATTTAATGTACCAGGCTAATTATACTGCCGGCCTCAGAATTCTGGATATTTCTGATCCAACTCCGGAAAACATATCTGAAGTCGCTTATTTTGATACCACTCCGCAGGATGAAACTGTAACTTTCGGAGGGCTTTGGTCAGTCTATCCATGGCTTTCCGGAGATAAAATCATTGTCAGCGATATCAAACAAGGACTTTTCATTTTACGATTTCAACCATGACACAATCTGCATCAAAGCGAATACATCTACATAAAGACGGCCCCGAACTTTCTAAACTTGCAGCCGGATTTTGGCGGCTCAACGAATGGGATATGTCAACTTCCGAGCTAATAGATTTTATTGAAACCTGCCTTGAAGAAGGTATCACCACCATGGATCACGCGGATATTTATGGCGATTATCAGAATGAAGGAATTTTTGGTGAAGCGTTGAAAGAACGGCCTGATCTTCGCGATAAAATTGAAATCGTCACCAAATGCGGAATATGCCTTCCGGTTGACAGTCGACCGGAGAACAAACTTCAGCATTACAATACAACTGCTGAACATATCCGGAAATCAGTCGAAAATTCACTCAAGAAACTGAATTCTCCATATCTTGACCTGATTCTCATCCATCGCCCCGACCCATTGATGGACGCATCCGAAATGGCTGATATTTTCATGAAGTTGTCTGAGGAGGGAAAAATCAAACATGTGGGTGTTTCAAATTTTACCACATCACAATTTCAGCTCTTTCAAAGCAAGCTGGAACTGCCGCTCGTCACAAACCAGTTGGAGTGCTCTCTCCTTCATCTCGATGCAATTTACGACGGCACATTCGATCAGTGCCAGGAACTCGATATCTCCCCGATGTTGTGGTCGCCATTTGCGGGTGGAAAAATCTTTACAAGTGAGGGAAAGAGAGCCAAACGAATCAGAAAAGTAGGGAAAAAGATTTGTCAAAAATACGATATAGAATTCGATCAGCTTGCCCTGGCATGGTGTCTACGGCTTCCCAGCAATCCGCTTGCTGTACTTGGAACGGGTAAAGAAGCACGAATTCGTAAAGCTGCACAAGCTCTCAATATAAAATTAGAACGGCAGGATTGGTTCCGTCTGCTCGAAGCATCTCAAGGCGAGCCGGTACCCTAGTCCGTTGTTCACAGACCAACCTACATTCAGTGTCTTTTTTAAAATGGAGATTAAGGTCTTATTATTATGATTTTGCTAATAAATTGGAAAATAGGAGAATGCTGATACCAAATAATGT
>CAYRDO010000016.1:0-12575 GCA_964422985.1 uncultured Rhodohalobacter sp.
CTCTTCCCTCCTCCCTCCATCTACTAGGGGAATCCCCCACGCCTATAGGGGAAGTCCCGATCTACTGATCAGAATTCCTCCTCTAACCCTTCGGTGGCTTTCTCACCATATTTCTCCCGTCATCAATAAACAAAGTGATGACAGCCGCTACAAGGCGTAACAGATGAAAAGATCATCTTCAACAAAAAAATTGACTAAAACCATGAAAGCTTTAACAACTACATTAACAGCACTTTTTTTCTCGCTACTTTTTGTGAATATGGGTCTAGCCCAGGATTCAAGAGAGCTGCAATATTACGTAGCTCCTGATCAAACAGGATTAAACGAATTTGAAGCTCCATTTAATACAGATATTGAATTCGATGGAATTTATGTAAGAATCGGTGGTTCCAACACACTGCAATTCCAGGGAATTAACCACGATAACGATGCCGGCGATCTTGCCGAACTCGAATCTAACTTTAACCTTGCTACTTCTAACTTAGACCTGGATGTAGCATTAGCTCCCGGTTTGAGAATGCACCTGAGAACATATCTTTCTTCTCAGCATCACCCGGAAGCATACGTAAAAGGTGGATATCTGCAATTAGACACGTTTGACTTTATTGAGGAAGGATTCCTCTCAGGATTGAGTGACCACATTCGAATTAAAGTGGGCCATATGGAAAATAACTACGGCGACACGCACTTCCGACGAAGTGATAACGGGGCAACTATCTTCAACCCATTTGTTGGTAACTACATCATGGACTCCTTCACCACAGAAGTTGGTGGTGAACTGTATGTATACAACGGTCCGGTTTTTGGTATGGTTGGTTTAACAAATGGTAAATTGAACCAAAGTACTGTAGAAGGCGCTATCAAAACCAAGCCTTCTTTACTGGCTAAAGTAGGTTATGACAATCAAATAAATGACGATTTCAGATTCCGACTTACAGGATCGATCTTTCGGGTTTCTCAAAACTCATCTATCTACCTGTACTCTGGTGACAGAGCCGGTAGCCGATACTACAATGTGATTGAGCCCGGAAACTTCCGATCCGGCCGATATGCTCCTACTTTCACACCTCCAAGAGGTGCAGATCCGGCAGCAGGTGAAATGACATCAATTATGATTAACCCATTCGTAAAACTGGGTGGACTCGAATTCTTCGGTGTCTATGAAAACGTCTCAGGACAGATTGAAACCGAATCAAGTTCACGATCTTTCACCCAGCTTGGTGCTGAACTTCTCTACCGATTTGGTGCGGACGAAGACTTCTACCTCGGTGGACGATACAATACTGTATCCGGTGAAGAAATTGGTGGAAATGATATTGATATCAAACGCGTCAACATCGGTGGTGGATGGTTCTTAACCAAGAACGTATTAACCAAAGTTGAATATGTAAATCAAACTTACGACGGATTTTCCGGCCCATATGCCGGCGCAGAATTCAGCGGAATTAACATCGAAGCCGTTGTAAGCTTCTAACGAAATAAAAATTAAACCCCAATGCAGGGTTGCACATACAGCAACCCTGCTTTTTCAAATGAGAGGTTATTATGTTAACAAAAAAAATAATATCTGCTCTGGCACTTCTATTACTTACGGTAAGTGCAGCTATAGGACAAGATCTACAACTTAATCTCCAGGAGTCTCCAAACATGCATCTGTATGGCGAGGCCAATGTTAAATCCTGGGATGCAGCCATCACGGAAGTAAATGGTTCTTTAACTTTACAAAATATGGAAACCATTGCTGCGGAAAACTTAACAGCAGAAGCATTTAAAAATTTATCTCTTACAATTCCTGTTGAGCAAATTGAAGCTGAATCAGGTGGATTGACTAAGAATCTCCACAAGTACTTAAAAGGAGATGACTATCCGAATATCACTTTTGAATTGAATAACGTTACGAATGTAACACAACAAGCGGATGGTTCACTTTTAATTACGGCTTCCGGTGTTATCACAGCTGCCGGCACTGATAATCCGATTGAAATGCAAGTAACTGCAAATGTGAATAACAATGGGATCCAGTTTACCGGAGAGCAAGAACTGCTTATGACTGACTTTGGAATTGACCCTCCTACTGCAGTTTTCGGAACCATTCGTTCCAGAGATGAAATTAGAATTGAATTTGATGTAACCTTTAACCAGGTAAACAGTTAACAGTTGTTCTCCAAAAACAATGAGAAGCTTCCTCTGCATATCATGGATGAAAAGTCTCCTTCTGGTTACTCTCACTCTGATAATAGCAGGGGAAGCTTTTTCATTTCAATCAACAACTACGTTTGTTCCTGTTGACGAAAGCAGGCTCTGGATTGAAGGAAGCTCTAACGTAAACCAATTTGAATGCCGGGCTGAAAAGTATACCGGTGAAGCAACGCTGCCGGAAACTACAAAAAACTATACATCATCTGAGGCAGCAAGCACAAATGAACTCTTATCCCTAAAAATTGATATCCAGGTGGATAGCATTGAATGTGGGAAGCGGAAAATGAACCAAGATCTTCAAAAAGCTCTCAAAGCTGAGCAATTTCCTGAAATAACATTCTTATTCCAGGAAGCAAGCGTATTAAAAGTGCCGCAGAATACAGAAGAAGGTTTTCAGTTAGAAGTTCGCGGCTTATTAACAATTGCCGGAACCACAAAGGAAATTAGCTTTACTACGGAAGCTTATTACACGGGCCAAAACAGAGTTCGTGCAATTGGCGAAACATCAATTAACATGACTGATTTTGGTGTTCAACCTCCAACAGCACTCATGGGATTGATCAGGGCAAATGAAGAACTCACCGTAAATTTCGACTTAATTGCCGAACAACAATAATAGAAGGTAAAGAGAGATGTTAAAAAAATGGATTGATGAGATTCGTACACAATCGGATCTCTATAAATCAGAATGTTGGAAGTACCATCTTTCCGGCAATGTGCTTGAATTGTCCATTCTGCCTATTTATCAGAAAGAGAAAGAGTTATACAGATGTTCGGTCATAGCGGTTGGACAAGTACTGTCAGCCTTATCAAAAAAAATTGAAGAGCAAAACCTGAACTTCCATATTCAAAGTTTTCCAAGCCTCGAAAATCCTGAAATTGTGGCTACGATTCGAACGGATGAAAAAGGAAATTTCTCAAATCATAACAGATTGGTGGATATAAATCTCGAAGACTACCAAAATCTTGCAAAAACCTTGCATGAGCTTGTTGAAAAACACCAGTTTTCCCTGGATAAAGCGAAGGATTTCTCTAAAATAGACACCGGGGGGGATATACCATTTAAAGGTTATGATGCTTGGTATGTTATCTCTTCTGCCCATAATAACCCCTTTACGTGGTTAAAGGTCGGGTATTTGAAAGAATCGCTCAGAAATTTTTCTTCCCATTTACCCGCCGATTCTCTGGCAACCTTTGATTTATGTTCAGATCGTCAAATTCACCAGGTGAATCTGCAGATCTCTGAACATGAATACATCCAATTTGTTGTCGGAATTCAACCCGAAAATGCCTCAACAGGATAAAGTCTATTTCTTCTCTACGGTGGAAAAAATCTCTATGTCATTCAACAGGGTTTTATGAACCGGACATTTTTTCGAGATCTCCAGGAGCTTTTCCAACTGTTCTTCACTCAGATCACCCTCCACTATAATATCCTTCTCAATTTTGTCGATTCTTGCTTTGGGATCGTCACAATCTTCACAATCTTCCGCGTGAGCTTTAGAATGTCTCATCTCAATATAAATATCATCAACAGGCCACTCTTTTCGATCGGCATACATTTTCATTGTGATGACACTGCATGAACCCAGCGCCATCAACAGATAATCATACGGATCCGGTCCTTTATTTTTTCCACCAACATTTTCCGGTTCATCGGCAATGAGTTCGTGAGGTCCGGCCGTCATTACGGTTTTGTAATTTTCATCTCCCAAATGAAAATGAACAATTTTCTTTTCGTCTGATTCTGACATGATCAACTCTTTTTATTTCTGTTTTGATATTCGAACTATAATACAATTTAAGATCCAATCGCACCATGTAGAAATGGATAACAAGAAACGATTTCTTAACAATCTGGTCATTAAAAGCTAACAATAGGCACATCTACAGCTAATATTAGATGGTTTTATTACAAATAAACAATCATCTGCTATGGTTAAACGACCACTTGATATCGTTGTCTTGTCAGACATCCACTTGGGAACTGTAGGATGTCACGCCCTTGAATTGTTACAGTATCTGAACTCCATCGATCCAAAAATTCTGATTCTGAATGGGGATTTTGTGGATGTTTGGAATTTCAGAAAATATTACTGGCCGGAATCACACATGATGGTACTTCGAACCTTATTAACCATGATGACAAACGGCACAGACATCTACTACCTGACCGGAAACCACGATGAAGTTCTGCGAAAAGTATCCAGTCTGCAGTTGGGGCCGCTTTTCATTCGGGACAAACTGATCCTTGAATTAAATGGAGAGAAAGTCTGGATTTTCCACGGAGATATTTTTGATATCACTATGAAACACAGTAAATGGGTAGCTAAAATTGGTGGAAAAGGTTACGACTTATTGATTTTACTCAATCGTGCGATCAACAGAATTACTGAAAAAATGGGGCGGGGAAAACTATCTCTATCAAAAAAAATCAAAGATAGTGTAAAACAAGCGGTCCGCTTCATTGAAGATTTCGAAACGACTGCTATGGAACTGGCCATCGACCAGGGGTACGATTACGTGATTTGCGGACATATTCATCAGCCTAAAATTCGGGGATTTGAGAATGATAAAGGGTCGGTCATCTACATGAACTCCGGCGATTGGATAGAAAATCTTACAGCCCTTGAATATGATGGTGATGAATGGAGCATGTTCAAATTCAGAGAAGAAGACTTTGTTCAAAGCGAGCGTATCGAAAAAATCATTCAGTCTCACAGGCACAAAACACAGGTTTATATCAAATGAAGGTATTGTACGGAATCCAGGGAACCGGCCACGGACACATCAGCAGGGCGCGCGAAATTATACCGATTTTATCCCAAAAAGCTGATGTTGATATTCTTGTAAGCGGATATAACTGTAACATGAATCTTGAAAATGTTGAGGTAGTCCACAAAAGAGGAATCAGCCTGACCTATGATTCAGCCGGGAGCGTTTCATACCTGAAAACAGCTCTCAATCTAAAACCGATCACATTTGTCCGCGACATCAACAATTTGAATGTTCGGGATTATGACCTGATTATTTCTGATTTTGAACCGGTGACCGCCTGGGCGTCTCAACAGAAAAATGTGTTTTCAGTTGCATTGAGTCATCAAGCCTCATTTGTCTCGACAAACTCTCCTCGACCTTCCAAGAAGTCATTGATAGGCGAGCAAATTTTAAAACATTTTGCGCCCTGTACAACACCTATCGGTTTCCATTTTCAGCGATATGATTCGTACATCCTCCCTCCCATTATTCGCCGGGATGTGCGCTCTCTATCAACCGAAAAGGGTAATCACGCAACTGTTTATCTTCCTGCTTTCGATCACCAGATGTTACTCCGAAAGTTTCTTCATATCCCGCAAGTTGAGTGGCACATTTTTTCGCCCACTTGCAAAAATTCATACACCGTGATGAATGTTACCATTAACCCGGTTGGGAATAAACCGTTCCTGGACAGCATGAAAACCGGTTTTGGAGTGATTACCGGAGCCGGTTTTGAAACCTGTGCTGAGGCGATGTTTCTCGGAAAGAAGTTGCTCGCCATTCCCATTTCCAACCAATATGAACAGTACTGCAATGCTGCAGCTTTACAAAAGATGGGGGTACAAACCACCCGAAAAATTGATGAATTGTTTGTAGACCTGGTTAGACAATGGATTGAAGAAACGCCCGCAGTTCAGCTTTCTGAAATCGCTGACACTACAAAATTAGTCGACCTTCTTCTGGAACTCGGAACCAATCATGATCGCCCATTTGAATCCGAAGATTTTCTTCAAAAAGAAGCTGAACAAGCATTCCTTCCCCTCAACGAACTTATTCACTAATTCCGGGCAAGTATCTCTCATTGATGATATTCAGATGATGTAATTCATGACCGGCGATCACATATCCCGTGGCCCGAACCGTAAATGAATAACCGCTGATCGTCCCTCTTCTTAGTAGTTCTTCATCAGTAAAATTCGAGTAAAGAGCAATGGTTGATTGGCGTGTAGCCTCGTATTGTTCCTGCAGTTGATCCAGTGGTTGCTCGTTAAAATTTGTCAGTTTCATATACTCATCCTGATCGAATCCGGGCAATGGTTTCGGCTCCCCCCTTGCAAGACAAAGAGCTCTGTAATTGAAGATTCTCTCTGTATCGATCATGTGGCCAAAGACTTGTTTTAACGTCCATTTTCCTTCTTCATATCGGTACATGGCATCCTCATCTGATAAACCCAAAAACAAATTTTTCATCTCCTCAGCATTGGAGAGAAGCTGATCTTTCAGCGGCACATTGTTGCTGAGTTTTACATACCGTTCGTAAAAATCGCCATATTCATTTTGTTCGATTTTCATGATTTTCTTTTGGATTGATGGGGTTGTGGAGTGATCGTTGAGATTCATCGGATGAGTGTATTGACTTTGATCCATTTTCACGGATTAATATACTCATCCGATGACTGATACATTTCGAAGATAAAATAAAAAAGGCCCTGATCAACAGAGCCTTTTAAGAATATGAATTTATTCTTTAGTTACTCAACAGAATGTGTGGAAACATTGGTAACCGCATTTTGTTCGCCGCCGGCATAAGATGTTGTTTCATATGGCATCATCACCCCGTCGGCTTCCCGCCAGTCGGTTGATACAACTTTCACTTCAACCTGCTCCCCTGCCTGAGGATCAAACTGCCGGTATGTTCGAACAATCGGCAGCGATGTTTCCGGATCTAGATACAGATGGAGTGTTTGCTCGGCATCCACACGGATATGAGCCAATTCCTGCCCTTCCATTTGCTCCATTCCCAAAAACTCTGCATTAAATTGATCTTTGTTCAGTGCGAGATAGATATGGTTTCTGTAGTACTCAGCCATTAACTGCTCTTTCTGAGCCGGCTGCATCGGCATTTCATTGCCGCCCATTTGCATCGAACCTTCGCCATCCTCAATCTGCATGGTTACCTGGCCCATCGGCATGGTAACATCAGCTACCAATTTATCCGTATCAAAATTGATGGTTTGAACCAGGTCCAGATTCATTTCTCCCTGTGGAGTCTGCACGATGTTCTCAGCTTCAAAAACCAGTTCTCCATCAATCGGGCCATTGGGAAGAACGGCATTCGCCATTTTGTTAAACCATTCTCGTCCGGCTGTGGCATCACCGGCTGTCATCTCTTCCTCAGTGCCGGGCTCTGGAATGGAGATATCTATATGATTCACATCCCCATATTTCTGCAACTGATCACCAATCTCACTTTCATTTCCAACCACCAGGATTTCGAGCTGATCGGGATTCAGGTATTCTTGTGCCACGCGCTGAACGTCTTCAATTGTAGTTTCACGAACTTCATCCAGATATTCTTCAAACGCATCTTCAGGAAGTCCCTGATACTCGTTAGACATCTGCTGGCTCAAAATTTCTTCGTAACTGTCGTACTCAAAAATGGCGGAATTCAGAATCAGATCTTTTGTACTTCGAAGTTCTGCTTCCGTAATCGGCTCGTTTTGTAATCGTTCTATCTGTTCAATAATTGCATCGATTGCCTCGGCGGTGGTTGAACTTTTGGTCATCACGCCGGCATAGAAAAACCCGGGGTAAAATGTATTCATGCTGTACTGACCAAATGCTGAGTATGCAAGCCCCATCTCAGTACGAACAACCTGCATCAGACGACCAGAAAATGTACCACCGCTGAGAACATTGTTCATCACTTGGATTTCGGCATAGTCGGGGTTATCACGCAAACCGCCAAGATGTCCCATCAGTACGAAACTTTGGTTCACATCAGATTTATTCGCAAAATTGATTGAACTTTGCGGCTGATAATTGATCTCAGGGAAATCAAGACTGGTTTCTTCACCAGAAGGAATACTACTAAACGCACTTTCCAGCTTTTCGCGCATTTCAGACGCATCAAAATCCCCTACAATACCAACCATCATATTTTCGGCAACAAAATGATCGTTATGGAAATTGACCATATCTTCGCGGGTAATATTATTGATGGTTTCGTACTCCACATTTCGCCCGTAAACGGTGTCTTTCCCATAAATCAGGCGACGAAATTCCCGAACGGCAATGGATTGTGTATCGTCATTTCTTCTGGAAATGCTCGATTTTGTCTGAGTCTTGGCGAGTTCGATTTTATCTTCAGGGAATGCTGGATTCTTCAAGAGATCAATAAAAATCGGCAGAAGTTCATCAAAATCTTCTTTGAGAACATTCATGCTGGCACTTCCTGATGAAAAACCAATTCCTGTTTCCATACTGGCTGCCCTGTTTTCGAGCATCACATTCAGTGAATCTGCGGGATATTGCTCCGTTCCGCCCGACCGAATCACTATTCCGGTAATGGAGGCCAATCCCTCTTTCTCTGCGGGATCCAGAACACCGCCGGTCTTAACAATCACACTCAGATCGATCAATGGAAGTTCACTATCCTCAAGCAGAAAAAATGTAATGCCATTTTCTGTTGTAAATCTTTCAGCTTCCGGAGCCTCGAAATCGTTCAGCTCGGGATATTCAAGTTCATCATACTTTTGTTGTGCCTGTAGCAAAGAGTTTGCAAAAAGGAACAACACACACAGAAGAGCGATTCTTTTCATAGTACCGAATAATTTTTCTGTTGAATAATGGGTTGAGAATAATTTATTGATTCGCATCGGCGACCTCCTCCTGGCTGGATTCATTCACGATAATTCCAACCGTTCGATTCTCTTTGGTCAGGTATTTATTTGCTACTCTTTGAAGATCTTCAATTGTAATACGTTCAAGCTCTTCAATATCGGTAAATACTTTACGCCAGTCGCCACGTCTTGATTCTGCCGTAGCTAACTGTTGTGCCAATCCCGAGTTCGAATCCAAACCACGGATCAACCCTGCACGAGCATTTGTTTTTACCCGATCGAGCTCTTCCTGGTTGATTTCTCCATTCTTCATTTTCTCGATCTCTTCGTAAATAGTGGCTTCTAATGTATCAACTTTAACACCTTGGTTGGGAACGGCCAGCAAGGCAAACATGGTTGGGTATTTCGTTCCCGGCACGCCGTTAATCAACTGAACTCCGAGTGCGGTTTGTTCCTCTTCGACCATTCGCTTGTAAAGTTTCGAGGTTCGGCCACCGATCAAAATAGAACCCAACAGATTCAAAGGCGCAAAGTCCGGGTGTTGTTCGCTAACGGTATGATAGCCTAAAAGCAAAAATGGTTGAGATTGTCTGGTAATAGTGAAGCGTTTTTCTCCGGTTTGTTCGGGTTCAATTGTATAAACCGGTGGTGGCTCAGGCCCTCGTTCAAGTCTGCCAAAATAGGTTTCTGCCATCTCACGAATCTCATCCGGATTTACATCACCGGCAATCGCAATGGTGATATTGTTCGGTACGTAATAGGTCTCAAAAAATTCACGAGCATCTTCCATTGTAGTAGCTGTGATATCGGAATGCCAACCAATATTGGGAACTCCATACGGATGTGCTGAGTACGCAGTTGTAATAAAACTTTCGTACAATGCACCTACCGGATCAGACTCATAGCTGGAGCGTCTCTCCTCCCGAACTACATCTTTCTCTTTATAAAATTCTCTGAAAACAGGATTCATAAACCGACCCGCTTCCAAACTAAACCAGAGTTCAATCTTGTTTTCAGGCAAATTATAAAAATAGATCGTTTCATCAGCGCTGGTACCCGCGTTTAACCCGGTTGCTCCGTTTCTTTCCACAATCTGAGAAAATTCGTTGTTTACAACATATTGGCCGGCTTCTTCCTGTAAACTTTCAAATTCAGACCACAGCTGCTCCATGTGTGCCGAGTCCGGATTTACAGCATATTTTTCTTCTAACCATTCTTGATAGATGGCATCCATCTCCTCGAGAATCTCACTTTCTTCCTCCCAATTGGATGTACCTACATATTCGGTTCCTTTAAAAGCCATATGTTCAAATACGTGGGCCATTCCAGAATTTCCTTTGGGATTATCAACACCGCCCACATTCACATGTGTTGCAAAACTCACAACCGGTGCAATCGGCCGCTCGATAACAATAAATGTCAATCCATTGTCGAGGGTGAATTCAGTTACGTTTTCTTCAAAGCTTTCTAAATCCTGTCCCTGAACGAAAGCCGGTAAAACGGCTGCCATCAAAAACAGGCACAGTAGTTTGTTGCCAATTTTTCTCATTTGCTATGTGATTTGATTTGTATTTGAAATCGCGGAGTCATCAATATCTGGTTGAGATGCAGAATTCGCAGAATTGATAACATATTTAAATTCATAGAATTGTGTTGAATGAATTTGTACGCTCTTTTTGCCTCTACTTGCGGGCATAAAATGACTGAACAGATGCAAAAACACAAATTCAGTAAGTATTGTTTAATACTTACTTAACGAAGTACGAAATTCCCTGATTGTGGATTCAGAAATTAATCCTCAAATTCATCTTCGTCCGGACGAATAGTAATTACCGGTTTTTTCACATATTGGGCTACTTTCTCTGCTGTGGAACCAAGAATGAGATGAGCAAAACCGCTGTGACCATGAGTAGCCATTACAACAATATCAGCTTCCTCGGAAGCATAAGCTTCAATCTCGTAATGTGCAGATACTCCTTTCTCGATTCTCGTTGAAAGTTGGATCGATCGGCTGTTTTCACCATCCGTAATAGTCACTTCATCTTCATAAGTAACACCGGTTCGCTGAACATGAATATTCTCAAATCCTTTTTCTGCAAGATGGCGATTAATACGCTCAATAATACCTTCATAAATCGAAACCAACTCACCCTTGTTTGGACTCTTTGGAATATCTTCTGAGATGCTTCCGTAAAGTTCAACAACATGCATTAAGGTCAGTTTTGCCTCGAAAGCATCCACAATGGCCACCGCAAGTGGAAAGGCAACAAGAGACATTTTCGATGAATCCGTGGTCAATAGAACATTTTCTACATTGTTTTTGTCGAAACGTTGGTCCACGGAGAAAACCGGCACTCTTGATCGGCGAATCACTCTTTCTGTTGTTCCGCCCCGAATCATCTTTGTCTCATCTTTTCCTTTTGAGCCGATAACAATCAAATCATATCCATGGTTGTCAGCATATTCTGCAATTGCATGAGAAGGTCTTCGGTCAATTTTAACAACATGCTTGCCTTTGTTTTCATCCTTCAGATATTGATTCATCGCTTTCTCGAGCTTCAACTCAGATTCATCAATAATTTTGGGATAAATTTCTTTATCCATATCCATCGGTAAGCCTAATCTCTTGATGCTTTCATTCAGATACGTGAGGGTAGGGACAATGTGAATGAAATCGATGGTTCCGCCAAATGTATCAGCTAAACTTTGAGCAACAGAATACGCTTTTTCTGACCCGGCGGAAAAATCTGTTGGTACTAAAATCTTATTAAATGTAAGCATGAGTTGCCCCCATATTTTGATGATAGGTTATACTTAATAATACGGAAATTGTGCCGATTTTTTAGCATTTTTGGCGGCTTAAACTGAGAAATTTTATCCGCTTAAGCTACTGAACCGGAAGATTTTAGAATTCATCTTCCGATGCTTAAATCATTGCTTTTTCCTCAAGTAAACAATTGCAAAAATTAAACTCAGTCCTACAACCATTCCTGCCAGTCCGCCGTACAGGTCAATCTTCTCATCATCCTCCGGCCAGTTCAATCCGGGAAAGTATGGCTGACTCGAAACCAACTTTCTTGAAACCGTTTCAATCTCAACCCGTTTCAACTCATCGAACGTAGCATTTGGATTTTCTACTTCACCCAATCGTTTGTACTCAGGTGCTAAAGGAACAGATTCTCTTTGCTGTAACTCTTCAACAATTGGATCAGTCATTTCAACCATCTCCGTCTCCCGAATATGATCTTCAAATGTTCGATTTTGATACGGCCAAATCACATAGAGCGACCCTATCAGAAACCCGATTAACACCATAAGTGTGGCCGTGTGAAAGTTCTTTAACAACCAGGAAAGAATTCGTGAAAATAGAATAATTCCAAAAAGTGCTCCAAAAACAAAGGGTATCAAGTTCAAAATGGCTTGCCAGGTATCGATTGTACCTAAACTTCCTAGCTGTGCTAATATGTAGTCGTACTTTCGAAAAATAAGTAAGAGATAGGAACCTGAAATTCCCGGTAAAATCATGGCGCAGATGGCAACGGATCCGGACAGAAAAACAAACCAGAAGGTCTCCGGTGTATCGGTCGGAACCAGGGAGACTACCCAAAAGCCGATCAAAGCACCGGCAACCAAGTAGAGAAAATTGACAGGCGTTCTCTCAGTTTTGTCGATCTCTAACATCAGTAGTACGATCGACCCCACAATCAACCCAAAAAACAGACCATACACAATTTCGGGATGGGTAAACATATAGATCTGGAGCGGCACGATACGGGT
>CAYRDO010000016.1:12585-32404 GCA_964422985.1 uncultured Rhodohalobacter sp.
CCGAAAACAACAACAGGAAAAACTTCCAGTGAAAATGTTCAAAGAATTTCTTGAATTGAAATGTGAGTGCTGTTTTTAAAGCAGTCCAATCCGCACTTTGTATCGCAAAAATCAGCCGGTCATAGATGCCTGTAATCAGTGCCATGGTTCCACCGCTTACGCCGGGCACAATATCGGCCGAGCCCATCAAAAATCCCTTTATAATCAGAAAAGGGGATTCTTTCCATGAAGTTTCATCTTTTTGCGGTTTGTCTACGTCGGTTTGATTGGTTTCCAAATCTTCTCGTGTCCTTTTGATGATTGATTAATCTGTTTTTACAACATCTGCATGGTATGATTTCATAGCTTGTAAAAATGAAATCGTGGCTAAGGTACTACAAAAAATCATGATTGTAATAAATGAATATGATACCGCGTATGGACCTGAATAAACGGTGTCAATCAGCCAGCCTCCTAATGGCGGCCCCAAACCGAATCCGGCAATGCTTATCACAAACAGATAAACACCTCCCGCCAGTGCACGTTGATCGCTCCTCACAAAATATTGAAGCAAAGCAGCAGCAACGCCATTATAGGAGGAGGAGATCAAAACTCCAACGCCAACACAGATAAAAGCGGTTGTGGCGTCGGGTTGGAAGAGTCCATACAGGTAGAAAGGCAGACCGCCGAGTGCAGCGACAATTCCCATCACAAATCGATACTCGGGTTTTCGTTGAGCTAACCAATCAGCTATTCGTCCTGAAATTACTACAGTACCGGCAACGCCCATCATAAACCAGCCGAAATTTGGAATCAATTCGGGTTGGTTGAATGTATCCGCAAACACATTCCCAACAAATGCCAGTAACGTATAACCTGTGCAGGCGAGACAGGAGAATCCAATCAAATGCCAGCGAATGGTTCTTTTTTTGAGAATTTCCGCGATCTCAGAAATTGTATTATTCTCACTTTTGGTTTGATGATGAGGTCGCTTTGGCTCATTCAAAAACCACCATGTGAGCGGCGCTATAATCAAACCGGGAACGCCAACCGCTACCATTGCCATACGCCAGTCGTACGCCATTGAAATGGAACCGCCAATCAAAAATGACAGCCCAACGCCAATAAAAATGCCGCCTGTGTAAAAGGAAAAAATCGTGGCTCTTTTTTGGGGTGAGAATGTATCGGCAAGATATGAGTACACCGCCGGACTTAACATCGACTGGCTGAGCCCCACAAACAAACGGGCGGTCACCAGAAATATAAATGAAGCCGTAAACCCGCTGATAACCGTCATGAAACTCCAAACAAAAAGTCCGAGGCAGATCATCGCCTTCCGGGAGGTTTTATCCGCCAGGCGACCCATCGGAATCCCGGCTACGGCATAGATAAATGAAAAAGCGGGTCCGTAGAGCAGGCCAATTTGAAAATTGTTGAGTTGAAGTGCATCTCGAATTTGAACGCCTAAAACAGCTACAATTTGCCGATCTACAAAACTGAGAACGTAGATGAGAGTAAATAATAAAACGGTGCCGTAAGTAGCTTTTTTACTCATAAAATGGTTTACTGGGCAATGCGTCGATCCGAGAAAGTTTACGGATTTATCGGCGGTGTATACAAACTTTTTCCTGCGGAACGATGAATGTGTTTTAAGATTTGAATGGACCCATTCGTTTTGCGAACTTCGGTTCTGTAAAACAATCATAAAGGAACGGTTTGTTACTCTATCCGCATTCGGTATGATGAGTGACGAATCCACCGAACTGCAACACAAAACCAAAAAATATCTGTGGCTAAACTTCCCAAAAAAACGGAACAACAAAAAGAACGGGCACTTGAATTATATAATGAACTCCTTAAATATTATCCTGACCCACGTTGCGAATTGGATCACCGAAACCCTTTTGAATTGTTGATCGCCACAATTTTGAGTGCGCAGTGTACGGATGTTCGCGTGAATAAAGTGACGCCCGATCTGTTTGAAGCATACCCGACACCCGAAGCGATGTCGAAAGCGGAATTGGAAGATTTGGAGGAGTTGGTTCGGTCGACCGGATTTTATCGAAACAAAGCTAAGTCTCTTAAAGAATCATCCACCATTATTGTTGATGAGTTCGACGGAGAAGTCCCGCAAACCATGAAGGAACTTTTGACATTGAGAGGTGCCGCCCGGAAAACAGCCAATGTTGTGCTGGGGAATGCATTTGGGAAGAATGAAGGCGTTGTGGTTGATACGCATGTAAGACGGTTGTCGAACCGGTTTGGATTAACCAAAGAAAAGAAGAATACAAACAAAATTGAGCGGGATTTGATGGCGTTATTTCCTCGGGAAACGTGGACAAATCTTTCGCACCTTTTTATTCATCACGGCCGTAATGCCTGCAAGGCGCGAATTTCGGAACCGCCGGACCATCCGGTCTGTATTAAATATGGAAAAAATTGTGAATGCTGGAAAATGAGAGGACAAACTGATGCTGAGAAGTAAAGAGCTGTTTCATTCCATGACCGATCCCGTTCCTTCTATCCGAGGGGACGTTCAAATTATTCCGATTGAAGATCAAGGAAAGGAGTTACTCTACTTTCATGATTCAATGGGATATCTGTCCAAAAATTTTGCTCTGGATGCCAGTGTACAACCGCTATTGCAAATGTTTAACGGACAAACCAATATCGAAAAAGTTCATCAACAGATTCATGGAAATATCGGCAAAGAAGCTTTGTTGGATTTTGTTCAGTTGATGGATCAGCATCGGGTTTTGCATTCTGAATATTTCAATTTTTATGCAGATAAGATGGAAGATGACTTTGAAAAAAGCCCGACTCGTCCGCCTATTTTTGCCGGTGACAGTTATCCCGAAGATCCGGAAGAGATGAGAACCTTTGTTTCGGAAATGATCTCAGAAAATGGCTCACTTTCCGACCAGAAATTCCAGGCACTTTACGCCCCGCATATTGAAATTTCGGTGGGTAGAAAACAATATGGTCAGGCATTTGCTCATCTGAAAAATGCGGAGCCCAAAAGGGTGATTATTCTTGCCACTTCTCATTATTCCAGTTATTACTATAAATATTATGATGGTTTTCCATTCATCGGATCAACGAAAACATTTCAAGTACCCGGACGAGCCATCGAGCCCGATCTGGATTTGATCAATGAATTGGTTCAAAATAGTCCTCAAAACGGTTTTACAGTTAAAGATCGGGCGCACAGAATTGAACATAGTATAGAGTTTCACCTCATGTTCGCCTCCACAATCTGGACGCATGATTTTGAAATTGTCCCCATCCTGGTCTCCAGTTTTGATGATCTTTACTACTCTCAGGATGGAGATCTTGCACAAAAAGTAGATGCGTTTACCTCTCAACTAAAATCCTTTATTGATGAGGATACAAAAATTTTGATCAGTGGAGATCTGTCTCACGTGGGGCAAAAGTTTGGAGATGAGGATGCTGCAGCTACACTTCGGGAAAAAGTGGAGGAATCCGATAAGCAACTCCTCGATATTTCGGTAACAGGCAACCCCGGGGAGATCCTGAATCACTTGAAAAAAGATTACGATTCAACGCGTATTTGTGGATTCCCGCCATTGTACACCTATCTGAAGATGTTTCCTGATAAAAAAGGAAAGCTTTTGAACTATCATTGGTGGGATGAAAAAGAGCGAAACAGCGCGGTTTCTTTTGGGTCGATTTTATATTGATGTCGGATAGGAGACTTCGGAAGTCTTTCGTCTAGACAATTTATTGTTGACACCACACTAAAACAGGTCGTTTACAGCGATCCGACCATAGATTTAAACTTCAGACTCCACACTTTCCAAACGGCTTCTCTCACAATTGATTTAGACATTTTTGATACACCCTCTTCTCGCTCTTTAAAGATAATTGACACCTCTTTGAGCTTGAATCCGGCTTTCCATGCCCGAAAATGAATTTCAATCTGGAAGGCGTACCCGTTTGAACTGATTCGTTGCAGATCTAATGATTCCAGTACTTTTCGATGAATGCATTTAAACCCGGCCGTAGTATCTTTCACTGGAATTCCTGTGATGATTCGTGCATATACATTTGCACAATACGATAAAATTAATCGGCTAAGCGGCCAGTTTACAATACTGATTCCTTCCGAATATCTGGATCCCACAGCAACATCTGCCTCGCCGGATTTTACAGTTTCAATGAGGCGTGGTAAATCTTCGGGATTGTGAGAAAAATCGGCATCCATTTCACATATAAATGTATATCCCTTTTCCAATGCAAAACTAAACCCTTCCACATAAGCCGTTCCAAGTCCAAGTTTTCCCTCCCTTTCAATCAGAAAAACCCGATTACTCTTTTCTTCAATTCTCTTTCTTACAATATCGGCGGTACCGTCGGGTGAGCCATCATCAATCACAAGTACATCAATCTCAATCTTCAGGCAAAGAATGTGATCTATCATGCGGCCAATATTGTGGGCCTCATTGTAGGTAGGAATGATGACAAGGGAATCATTCATGTTGAGCAGTGAATCAAAAAGTTGAATTATTGAAGCCGTTTAAGCCAACTGAGAGAAAGCAAAAATCAATTGCATTCCCTCTTGAATCTAAATGATTAAGAAGATCTTTTATTGTAGTTTTATGCAAAATAATTGAATGTACATAAAATAGATAAAATAGGTAAAATTCTTGTTTCGTATTGCAAAGGTATCCGATAAAACGAAGGCTCGAAAGGGTTTACTGGAAACAGATCATGGCAGCATTGAAACCCCCATTTTTATGCCTGTCGGTACACTTGGCACCGTAAAGGCTGTCAACCAAGATGATCTTAAGAATAAAGTGAAAGCCCAAATTATTCTTGGGAATACCTATCATCTCTATTTGCGCCCGGGAAATGAGATTATGCAAGATGCCGGCGGACTTCACAATTTTATGGGCTGGGACCAACCTATTCTCACAGATTCCGGCGGTTACCAGATTTTTTCACTCTCAGATATTCGTGAATTGCGCGAAGAAGGCGCTGAATTTCAGAGTCACCTGGATGGTTCCAAACATCTCTTCTCACCGGAAAATGTGGTGGATACCCAGCGAATATTAGGGTCTGATATCATGATGATTTTAGATGAATGTCCACCCTATCCTGCTGAATATGACTATGTAAAAAAATCTATGGGATTAACCCATCGATGGGCGGAACGCGGACGTAAACAGTTTGAAGTAACCGATCCTTTATATGGGCATAATCAGATGCAATTTGGCATTGTACAAGGCGGCACGTTTGAGGATCTCCGAAAAGAATCGAGTGAGTTTATAGCTTCACTGGATTTTGAAGGACTGGCCATTGGTGGTCTCAGTGTTGGGGAACCCGCAGAATTAATGTATGAAGTGACTGATTTTAATACCGATCACCTCCCCAAAGAAAAACCCCGTTATTTGATGGGTGTAGGAACGCCGGGGAATCTGCTTCAATGTGTGGCTTTAGGGATTGATATGTTTGATTGTGTGATGCCCACCCGAAATGCCAGAAACGGAATGTTGTTTACCCGAAATGGTACGATTAATATCCGTAATGCCAAATGGAAAAATCACCATAAACCATTAGATCCAGATTTTCCTTCTGATGCTTGTCAGCGATATAAAATGAGTTACGTTCACCATCTGTTCAGGAATGATGAACTGCTGGGGCTGGAACTAGCTTCCAAGCATAATCTCACCTTTTATTTATGGCTGATGGAGAAGATTCGCGAAAAGATTGATAACGGTAGGTTTGCAGATTGGTACCCCGGCATGATGGAGACCGTTGAGAGAAGAATTTGATCCAATCCCATGAACAAAAAAATGCTCTATCCTTTTGGGCATTTTTTCGTTGAACTTCACCCTTTTTTTTCTACGTACAAAATTTACACACCTCCCTAATTTGTCTGAGAATAATCTTCCCACCCTTACGAAATGAACACCTAAAAACACCATTTAAAGTCCGAATAAATCCTTTTATTCTTTTTGGCACGCTTGTTGTTCTCTTTTCTTAAAGATGTAGATCTCTTTGAAAAAATAACGAGTTGGAGATGACACAAACAGGTACTTCAAATATTTACTCGGTTTTAGGTACGAATATTTCATCATATTCTCAGAAAGATTTTTTGAGCACTGTAAATTCACATTTGGTGAGAAAAAATGGCTCTAAACCGATGTTTATCATCACGGTCAATCCCGAGATTATTATTCAGTCTTTGATTGATCAGGAGTACAAAAATATTCTCTCCAATGCTTCTATCAATACCGCTGATGGCATTGGCATTTGTTGGGCGATTCAATTTTTATATGGGGCTCATGTTGATCGTATTACGGGCTCCGATTCTACTGAAAAAATCTGTGGACTCTGCGCCGAAAATAATTCCCCTGTGTTTTTCTATGGTGCAATGCCTGGTGTGGCCGCAAATGCCGCCAAAATTTTAAAATCCAGAATACCTAGCCTCTGTGTTGCCGGAACTTATTCGCCTGAATCTTCTGACATTGATGTGGATCAGCTTCCCGAAAAAGAAAAGCAACAAATCCAGGAAGCAACAGCCATATTTGTTGCATTAGGAGCTCCGGCACAGGAAAAATGGATTCACAGAAATTTGTCTAAGCTTCCCAATTGTAAGCTTATTATTGGCGTAGGGGGTACGTTCGACTTCATCACCGGACATATCAAAAGAGCGCCGGTGGTATTTCAAAAAACCGGTTTTGAATGGTTGTATCGTCTTTACTTACAACCTGAGCGCTGGCGAAGAATGATGAAACTTCCCCTTTTCGTCATGAATATTGTGTTCCTCAAATCAAGTATAGCGAAAATGCAAAGCCATCCCCGCTCTTGATTCTTGAGCTTTAAACGTATCAAACCTAATACCTGCCTTTAACAAAAAAACTCAAAAAAACAATGAAAAAATATAGTGACGAAATTCTACGATCCTCTTTTCGGGTGACAAAAAAAATGCTCTTATCCAATAAAACTTTGAGAAATGCCATCATGGATGTTTACAACACCGGGGAGTTTGATAACATCTATGAACATGAAAAAATGCTGGCAGATCGCAGCAGAGTAGACACTTATAAAAAAGCTATCATTAAGCATATAGGTCCTAATGATACCGTTATAGACCTGGGAACGGGCAGCGGTATCCTATCCTTTTTTGCCGCTCAAAATAATGCCAAAAAAATCTATGCCATTGACCATGGCAATATCATTGCTTTGGCAAAAGAGATAAGCGCACGAAATGGCTTCGATAACATTGTATTTGAAAAAGCAAATAGCCGTACTTTCAATCCGCCTGAAAAAGTTGACGTAATTCTTCATGAACAAATTGGAGACGATCTTTTTGATGAAAACATGATCGAAAATATTCTGGACCTGAAACAGCGAGCTCTTAAAAAGGGCGGACGCATTTTACCCGGCAAATTTGAACTATACCTTGAACCGGTAAGCCTGAAAGCTGAATACCGGGTTCCTTATATTTGGGAACAGAAGCTCTATGGGATCGATTTTTCCTCTCTTAAGGGTGACCCGCTAACGAAACGGTTTAAGTCCGGCGATCACCATATGATGTACATTGCTCCCAACTCGGTAGATTTTCTACTTTGTGAGCCAGAGCCCGTTCTGTCTTTTGATATGAATGATGACAATCATCCAATCAGTTATCGCATAAAACCACAGAAAAAACGAGTCCTCAGACCTGGAATTATGGATGGTGTATGTCTCTATTTTAAAATCATTTTTGATGATGAAATCAGCTTTACAACTATTCCCCTTGATGTAGAACGCTGCTATTCCTGGAGTAACCGTTTCTTCAGAACGGAAAGAACCCCGTACCACATTAATGATATTATATCATATAATGTAAAGATGGATAATCCACTTATTGCCAATACCTGGGCGCTAGAGGTTAATCATGAAGCAGGAAAAGAGGAGCTTGAACGAAAACATTTACAGGTTTCGTAATAGACTTCAAAAATATTCTATTCGAGAACACCTGGCTGGCCTATGGTTCTCCCGCAAGTTTACTAAAAACGGAATCCTCGTTGTATCCGGTGGATCTCCATTCCCAAAAGTTATTAACCACGGCGGTAAGCTGATTGCCGAGAATTGTCTATTCTATTCTGGTGTACGATTGGAGATCGGACAAAAGGGATCGATCTTCATTGGCAATGGAACATATTTAAACCGCAACACACTTATTATCGCTGAAGGAGAGGTAACTATCGGGAAAGATTGTATGATTTCATGGGATGTGAACATCATGGATTCCGATCTGCACGGTAAAACAATCTTCGAAAAAGGTGATAGTAAGCCTGTACAGATAGGCAATCGGGTTTGGATTGGATGCAGAAGCATTATCCTGAAAGGAGTTACAATTGGAGATGACGCAATGATAGCCGCCGGTTCCATTGTAACAAAAGCAGTACCTGAACGAGCAATTGTGGGGGGAAATCCTGCCCGAATTTTAAAATACAGACTTCTCACGCCGGAGGTCGTCGTATAAACTCATTATTTTTTACTCGTCGTCTTCTCTCCTGAGTAATCGGCCTTAAAGTGCGGAACCACTCTTTCCGCTCTTCTGGCAGGCCGCGAAAAGCCCATCATCCTTTTCATCAAATACCATGAACTAATAAATAAGGATCTTTCTGTGCTTTTGTAATTTCTTCCTTTCTCTGTTTGAGGTTTACCCTGTAGTTTACAATCCGTCATTTCTGCATTTTTCAGGAGATCCAGCAGGGCTTCTGTCAACAACAAGGTGATCTTATATTCAATGGTTACTTCGCCGTCAGACGGACTTAACGAAGGATAGACTTCAGCTAAGATATCACCTCCATCCACCCGATTTGAAATAACGTGAATGCATCCGCCAACATGATCATAATCTCTCTTGTAGAGTGGCCAAAATACGGTATCATTGCCACGATAAAAGGGTGGAATTCCCACATGAATATTAACGGCAAGTTTAGGAATATTAACAAGCTCAGAAGAAAGGATAGGTGCCCGGTTTACAATTAATATATCGGGATCCAATCTCTTTAGAAGGTTGATGCCCGCTTCTTTATTAAGTTCACTCCATACCACAGGTATTGTATTTGATAGCTTAGGAAACTCTTTGTTGGGATAGAATTTACGATTCCACAATTCACGATGAATCTTCCAGGTAACGGCATTGATAAAATGTAAAGGCCAATTCTTCTTTTTGTAGAAAGGTTCCGGTTTCCAGTCGGAAGCTACGTGATGTGGAATAATAACCATAGCTTCGGGATACTCTCTCTGAACCTGCTCAATCATGTACAACTCGGGGGTATTATAATCACTGATAATAACGATTCTCATCTTTGATCACCTGAATTTTGATTTCACTCTGTCCAACTGGTATTGAACATAGTTAGCAGAGGCCTCCCGGAAAGATGTTTCTAATTCATAAAACAGTTTCAACTGTCTCCATTCCCGGTATAGGTATCTTTGGAAAATCGCGTAATCCTTTACAAAACTCACCACTGCTTTTCTCTTTGAGTGTATATTCATCAGTACAATTTTCCTATTTCGCGAGGTTTGATTCGACAATTTTATTTTATAGTCTTCCAATCCTCTCATAAAGTCATACTCATCCAACTGCTTACTTTCTGCCACTCCTTTCAGAGTTGCGTTGAGCAATATGGAACCCGGCCCCAATGAATAATATTTGGAATCAATATCTAACGAGGAGTGAACGCCGTACAGTCGGTTTTTAAATCGGTAGTTAATATCAATAGCTACACTTTTTTCAGGATCATCTGCCGGCTGCAGAACATTGATTTGAAGCCACCCTTTTTTGAAGAAAATCTGAGAAATCTCTTTGTGAAATTCATAATTCTTTCTTTCAGCAAAAGTGCCCAATGAGCCGAGTCTGTTCCACCGTGTTTGATGGAATTCAACCATTCTCTCAAAAAATGTGAGTACATCCTCCTCTCTGGAAACTTCAAACTCATCAAAAACCTTTTGGTCTGGATGTTCAATTTTCTTTAGCGCACGCCTGATATGAGATCTGCTGTTCTTACTCACAGTCATCAAATAATCCTGCCAACCGTCTTCCAACGTTATTTGTTGACTTGATAAACACTCCTCTACTGAAAACTTCATTCCTATATCTTTTACCATAGGAATCAAATAGTTCCAGACCGTACTGTCTTCAGGAACTACATCCAATAAGATTTCATCATAATCAATATCACAATCGAAAAAATATTGTAACAAAGCCAGGTATACTACCTCTTCAAACCCCGGGCAGATGATAAAATCGAGGTAGTCGGTATAAGAAATAAGTCCCAGCAAATCTCCATCGGCCGGTTGGCTAACATCAGATCCCAAAAATCTCAAACAGTGGTATCCCTGTACTCCAAATACATTAATTGAATCTTTAAAAAACGGTGCAATCCCTACTAATTTCTCTTCCCGGTAGACTGTTACCAAATGTAGTTGTCCATTCTCTCCATAATGCTTCCACCAGGTTCGGTTCCATTCGTACGTTTGGAATATTGTGGCTTCAGACATCTCTACTAAATCCGTCCAACTCTCTTCTAATTCATCAAACATCTCATCTTCGGTGATAACTCTAACTTCCGGACGAATCTCTTGTGGAAAATCAGCCAACTTTCTCAAACCATTTATAGTTGTTTGTGAAGTCTTTTGTAATTTTTCCATGATTTATTTTGAGTATCTCTCCATTCTGTTGTTCTATTATGTATCTCTTGTAGTTCGTATCCAGGCTCCATCTCTTTCCACGAAAAAAGCTTTCATATATACTTTAATTTTCCAAAGAATGTATACGGGTATATAAAAAAGTGATTTATAAAGATTTTTATCTGCTTTGGCGATAATTAATCCTGCAAAGAGTTGTATAACTCCCATAACTGCCAGGCTCAACCACATCAGCAGAAATCGGCTCTGAATAATTTCGAAATATACAAGAAGCACGTTCATCACAATCATCAGTGAGACAAATAATAACAAGTTTACAAACGGCGGAGTTAACAGGTCAACCAGTGCATCAAAAAATTTCAGAGATCGTTTTCTAATCGCTTCCTTCAAAAAAACAGGGCTATATTTTCGAACAATTTCATATCTGCCCATTTCCCATCTTCGGCGCTGAGATTCTGCATTTTCTGCGTTTGCAGGCATCTCTGCCCATACATACGCTTCCGGTGCAAAATGAATATTCACACCTTTCATGAGTAGTTTGAGTCCATATTCTAAATCTTCCGTGAGCGACCAAGCCTCCCAGGGATGCTTTTTCAAAAGTTTGATACTGAAACACATCCCGTTTCCTCTCAATCCCATCGGTAACCCAATAGTCTTTCGTCCAAGCGGTTTTACATAGTTCGTTAACAGGAAGCCGATTCGGGTGGCTTCACTACTCCAAATTCCGGGTCGTGGAATTACAAGATCGCTGCTTTGAATCACCTCTTTTCCTTGTTCGAGGTAATAATTCATCACATCCAGAAAATTGCCTGAAGCCAGGCTGTCCGAGTCGAATACTACGATTGCATCATACTCTTTTCCGGAATTCATAATTTGTTCGAATCCCCATCGCAGGGCATACCCTTTTCCCCGTTGATCCGGGTTGGTTCGTTCGAGCACAGTGGCTCCCAAATTTTGAGCCAGTTTCGCGGTGTTATCGGTGCAGTTGTCCGCAATTACAAAAAGGTCATATAAATTCTTAGGATAGATTAATCCATGCAAACTATACAGTGTTTTTGATATCACTTTTTCTTCGTTGTAAGCCGGAACGACTACTGCAAACCGTCGTTTTTTAGTTGTGGTAAAATCTTCTACCTGTTTTGTTCTGAAAGCAAGCAGTGTAAGTATCAGTTGATAGCCGAGCATAAAACCGAACACTATAAGAAGAATCCACTGGAGTATTTGTATGACAATCATGTTAGTTAGGTTTAATTTTTTTTTAGATGTTTGGTGGAGTATTGTTGATGCCCACTGCGTATAGGAAAACGGCTGTAAAATTTATAGCTACTTCATTTACCAAATAGTTTTGATAGGTATCTTCGTAATTCTTTGACGGATATTCTGAAATCACCCGATAGATGTAATATCTTCTCATGTGCGAATTATTATTAGGCCCGCCAACAAGCATTCCCGGAATGGGTTCTTGGTGGTTGTCATATTTTGATAGCACATGATATGGATTCTGAACTGAACGGCTGCCAATTCCTGTTACCATTGAAATTCCTAACGGATTTCTTCCCAGTACGAAGTGAAGTTGGTCGAGTGCAGCCCGTTTGTATTTTTTTTCTCCCGTAACTCTGTAAATTTGCATCAACTCATATGCATATCCCAGTCCCACACTGTTCGAACCATAATAATATTCTGTATGGCCGATAAGGTTTTTGTAATTGTTATCGGAGTGTTTGCGAAGAACCGTATTTGCATTCATAATCAGAAAATCCCGTAGTTCTGTCTGCAGGCGATTGTACTTCTCCGGTATTTCCGTATTCAATAAAGAGTAAAGAGCAAATATTTGAACGTTTTGCCAACCTAAAACCGGGAGTCTTTCTCCGCGAAATGGTTTAAAATTCCTGAAAAAATACTCTAAAAGTTTTTCATCATTGGTAAGTTTGTAGAGCTCGACGGATGCCCACTGCCTTTCGTCAGTATCGTTATTATCCCAGAATGCTCCTCCCTGAACGCCCGGAGGATTTACAAATCCTCCCAGTGGTTGAACTACAGGATTTCTTTCCAGATACTGCCATGCTTTAATAGATGCATCGGCGAGCTGTTTTGAAAAAACCGGGTTGTATTCCTCAAAAATGTGTGAACCAAGAGCTGTAACAGCCGCAAAGTCTGCTGTAGCTGTACTGCTGATTTCAAAAATATATCTGGGCTGAGAAGTATCGTCACTAGGCAACGATTCATCACTCCAATCTTTTTTTGCTACCTTATGGAAAACTCCTCCATTATGATTTTGCATTTTAAGAAGCCATCGAAGACCCCAGGACGCCTCATCCAGAATATCCGGAATGCCATTTGCAGCTTCGGGAATCTCCACCTGTCCGTCGTAAAACGCAACAGGGTTCCCTTCATAGAGATACAAAAGCATAGCCACAGTAAAAGCTGTACTCACAGAAGATTTATTATAACTCCCTGCATTATGCCAACCTTCCGTAACATCTGCTTTCATTGAAGGATCGTAATAGAACAGGGCATCATCTATATGACAAACTTCATGGCTCCAAAATCTGTGATTTTGGACGACTGTACCACATCGCTGATAGTAAAAACTTTGAAGCGAGGTTTTTACTACATCCGTATAAACATCCTCCGAGATTCTGAAAGACCCCGATTCCAACCTCTTCCCGTTCTTGTCATATACCTGAATGATGTATTCACCCTGGGTTGTAAAATCTGTAAAATCGAGAACGGAAACCCAATCCCCTGATGCAAGATCGGCTGATTTTTCCCGGCCTACAGAATCGCTATAAACTACTTTCATTGAATCGAGCCGAAGAATTTCAAACTCTTTTGCAAATGTGTTTACTAATAATGCCTGCTTTACCTGATTGGTATTAAAGCCAACTAAATTCACTGCAATTAACTGCTTAGGCACCTCTGAGGAGCAAGCAATCATAAACATTAAAAAGCTTGCAGTAAGCAATACCCCTTTTCTTTTCATAGCTATATGTTCACAAAATTCATTCATGGATGCTTTCTTCGTACAGGGAAGATTTCTTAAACCCCTCCTGTTTATTCATTTGAATTGGCTTGCTTATTTTTTTCTTCATTTTACTATGCATCCATTCCACATATTGAAATGGTGTAAGCAGGTATAAGAGAAATTTTAAAGTGCCGGTATCTTTTTTGATGATAAATCTGCGGAAATCATAAAAGTTTTTACCAAACTCCGGCGGACCGGAATAGACGCCACACCCAAAGGTGAAACCACTTTCGCAGGTTATCCTGTTTACACGTTCATTAGTAAACCCGTATGGATATGCAAAGCTGTGAATCTTCTCACCAAGAATAGACTCAAGAGATTTTTTTGAACGAAGAAGGTTGTCTCTCAGCTCGAACTCGCTCAACTCGGGTAAAACGTCGTGATCCATCGAATGGGAACCAATTTCAAACCCCAGAGATCTGGCTGTTACAATTTGCTCATTGTTCATTAATGGAGCGCCATCTCCATTTAACCATTCAGCATTTTTTAGAGATCTGTCGCCCAAAACAAAAATCACAGCTCTCATATCGAACTCTAAAAGAATAGGGATCGCAAGGTCAAATGTATCGAGATAACCATCATCAAATGTAATTATGATCGGCTTTTTAGGTAATGTCAGTTTGTCTTCCAGGTACAGTTTATAGTCTAAAAATGTAATGGGAGTAAAATTCAGTACTTCAAGAATTTTTAGTTGATTGCGAAAATCATCAATGCTAACAGAGAACTTACTTACCTCGCCTTGAACGTTATTTTCTACAATGCGGTGGTACGTCAAAATCTTGATGCGTTGATCGTTATTTGTGATATACATGGCGATTTATTTTAAGATTCCAGTTTCATTTTCAAGCTGTTTATCCGGAAACGAATGTAACTTGTAAACATCTTCAGAATTCCATTCTGCTGATACTGAACTTGCAGCAGGCCCAATTCCCGGGTTGTGTACTTGTAACCAAGTGCGGTAACTCTCAAGGGTAATTTTAAAACCGATCCTAACCTGTTTTTTCGGTATCGCGGATAGAAGGTCAGTCTCCAGTTTTTGAAGTTTTCGGAGGTAAAGTCGTATTTATACTCCTCTTCACCTCTAAGTAATTCAATACGTTCTGTGTTGTTCTCGATAGCTTCTTCAACTAGGTGCAGTAACAAAGCAATTCCGGGTCTGTATTTAGACGACGGACAATCGGGGTCGAAACCGCTGATGTAGTCATAATATCGGCCATTATATTTTAGTACCATCCGAAGTGCACAAACCCCGCTTTCATCGCGTGCCTGTTTAAACCAAAGACATTTTTTTGAATAAGCAGAACGCACAATTTCTTTAAAAAAGCCGGAGTAGCGCGTATCATGAAACACGCCCGGAAACCCAAGTTGATTCCAGCGGTTTTGGTGTAAGCTAATTAACCTTTCAACAGCCGAAACGATCTCAATGGATGAATCCACATTTTCAATTTCGAACCCCTCTTCTGTACCGACTGCTTTAAGGGTTTGCCTGAACCGGCGTCTGGCATTCGATTTTACCTGTTTGATATATTTTGGTAATGAACCCTGGTCTTTCAACTGGATGTAAGGGCACGTATCCGTATGATTCAGATCGTAATCTAAGTTCTTCTTCTCAATCAACGGATATAAATACTTCATGATAAAGCTGTCATCTCCGATTTGGTAGAAAATGACGGTATCAATTTTGTATTCGTTCGATCGTATAAATTCCAGGACAATTTTTGCCACTTCATCGGCATAAGTTTCATCTACCAGGAAATCCAGAAAATCGCTAATGCCGTAATCGTCCATATAGCCAAACTGCTCATTAGGGCTTCCACCACTCCCCATGATGTGCAGTCGCCTTTCAATAATGAATGGGCCAATTTTAGAATAGCCGATATACATTGGCGCAAGCGCAATAATTTCATCGAGGTGCCAAACCGTAATTATAAAGGGCGATCTTTGTTTGTTTTTACCAAAATATCGCCACCAGCATTCTGTCCAGTCGTTTGTGGTGTAAATATGTCCATTAACCCTTTTAGACAAATCGTTCCAAAGACCGGCCAGAGCCTGAAATGAGTCTTCTGTATTATAGACCCGGACTTTTAATTGATTGTTAGAATTGTTTGAATAGTACGGTGTGTTTTTATCACGTACTTCTATTGTATCTACCCGTTCACTTTGATATATGTCTTTCATCATGTCGTTATTAAGATTTGAGTTTTTCAACGGCATGTTCATGCTCTCTTATCCCGTTTTCTAATGGGACTTCATAATTCCTAGATAAACTGCTCAGCTTTTTATACGCTTCGTCGAGTTTATAGCCAACGGAGTCCCAGCCGTATTTTTGTTGAACCAAGTCATAGCCGGCGTGCGTCAACTGATTTGCAAGTTCACGATCTCTGCATAATTCAATTACCGCGTCGGCAAATTTTTGTGGTTCATCTGCAATTAACACGCTCTTTCTGTTTTCTACATTAATTCCTTCGCACCCAATACTTGTTGTTACAATCGGTTTTTTCATGGAAAGAGCTTCCACAATTTTCAGACGCGTTCCCCCTCCCATTCTCAATGGCACTACATAGACCGACGCTTTATGAATATACGGACGAACATCTTCCACAAATCCGGTTATTATAATGTTTTTATTGGCTCTCTTGGTGATTGAGGCCGGAGGATTTTTTCCAACGATGTAAATTTTTGCATCGGGAATCACAGAAATAATGCGTGGAAAAATTTCATCCAAAAAGTAGAGAACTCCATCGTAATTGGGCACGTAGGTCATCATTCCCACAAAAACCAATGTATGTTTCTCCGGTTCAATATCAGTCGGCCGAAAGTAATCCAAATCAACTCCGTTGGGAACAACAAATTTTGGAACCTCCGGGGTATCTTTATCAAACAGCAGTTTGTCTCTTTCACTGGTTGTAAAGATTGCATCCTGCTTTTGGGCCATTTCAAGTTCATCTTTCTTCATTTTTTCTGATTCAATGCGATAATAAAACCGGCGTAAAGGTCTGTCTTTTACCTTTGCCATACGCCGCATGTTATCGTACTCCACGTTATGGGCATCTAACACTTTTAAAGCCTTCGAGTTGAAATTGTGAAATGCCATATCAGGGAATTCGCACTGTATAAAATCAAACTCCTCTGTTTTTAAAATGTCGTCAATTAGCTTTTGAAGTGGTGAGTGCATTATTGCACGTTTTCCCCGACTATGAGGAGTAAGAAACGCTAAAAATTGATTCCATTTATCTTTTAATGCAGATTTATGATAATACAAGAAATGTACCTTACCTTTTAGTGATGGAATTTGCTCCACAAGCTCATCTTCTCCCCCGGTTGCAGAAAATCCTACAACAGTTACATCATGAAACTTGCATAGCTGATCTAATACATGGAAAATTCGGAGTGCAGCTCCAAAAGTCGGGTTCGCTGGGTTGTATGGTGTAACAAACAAAATTTTCATTGTGATATATGTTTTTCAGTTGAGAACACTTTGAAAGGATGAACTAAAACCAGGTTTTTAATCATCTCTATCTCAGGTTGGTTAAAGGTTTTTAGAGCAAAAAGTCCCGTTATATAAATGAGTCCGCACAAACAAATGGTAAGTATCCAGTGAAGGCCAATACTTATCATCGTTAAACCGGCACCCAGCATTAGTACTGTTGCCAGCACCGGCTTGTACACGTAGGAGAGTTTGAAGGACACAAAATAACTTGTTGGCAGTAAAGCGATGGCATATCCCATCACAAAAAGTTCTGTAGCTAATGTTGCAATTGCGGCTCCAATACCACCGTTTCCGTAAGCGGCCTGTGTGTAAGGAATCAAAAAATAGTTGATAGCAATATTTACGATAATGGCCAGGAAGCCGGCAAATGCCCACGACTTTTGCTTGCTGGTTGAGGCCAGGATGGCACTACCAAACATAAAGTCCACGTAGACAACGGGAATACTCAATGCAAATATCTGGAGGATAATGACGGAAGGTTCGTATGTATCGAGCCCCATGAAAAAGTTTACAATTGGGCCGGCAAATAGATAAATAAGTACTGAAACCGGGATACCAAACAGAACCATAAGGCGAAGGCTTTCTCCGAATGATTTTTCAAGAATGCCGTTTTTATCATCCCAAAAACGTGAAAATATGGGGAAGATCACCATCATATAGATCGAAGGAAGCACCATGACGATATCAAAAAATCGATATGCACCACCGTACCAACCTGTTACCGTTTCGTTGGTCAAAGCGGAGATCATAATGGCATCGATCCGGTAGTAGATCACAGAAAAAACGGAGAAGAGGAAATAGGGCATTCCTGAGCTTAGCAGGTTGAAAACTTTTCTATCAAACTTCCATGAAATACTCACAAATTCTTTCGCAAACCAGGCAATTACCAGTAGATGCAACAGGGCACCCAGAGTCATAATAATGGCTACCATTAAGGAATCGGCTCCCAAAAGAAGAGCTACTACTGTAAATAAAGCCACAAATACTCTTTCAACTATATTCCCAATGGAAGGATATTCCAAGCGCTCGAGTCCCTGGAAGTAGGATCTTAAGGCGTATGCTCCACCCTCCCAAAGTTTTGAGATGGCCAGAATAAGTATCAAAAGATTGACATGATCTGAGTAACCAAACAACTGAGAGATTGCTACAACTACGCCAATGGAAAGAACCCAAAGAAACAGGCGTAATATTAAGTAACTGTTCAGAACACCTTTCCCAATTTTCTCAGAACGTGCCACCTCTTTGGGGATGAGAAAATTACCTCCAAAATCTATCAGCAATCCTAAAATCATTTGAATGGATATTGCCAAATACAACCGTCCGAAGTCCTCTGCCCCCAGGTATCGGGGAAGGAAGTAGAGAAGGACAAATCCGGAAAGCCATGTAATGATTTGAGCTCCGAACATCACCGAGAAGTTTCTTGAAACAGATTTTCTTACTTCAGCACTCATTATTGATCCTCATTCTCTGTTTCAGGTTTTTTATTTTTCTTCATAGTTGTATCTAAATTTCCTTTCAAACTTTCATCTTCAATAGCTGGCAACAACCCGAGAAGAGTGCCCAGGTAAACCATATTTCGATAATAGGTTAGCTGCAGATCGAAATATGAAACCACCATTTGGTTGATAATGGCAATAATGACAAAGATGGTTACCGCTTTCAAATATGGATCGTGCACCCTGGCAAGTATTTGTACGCCCCTGGCCGCTACGGAATTAAAAAAGAACCAAAAGGCAAAGAAACCGACTGCCCCCATCTTTACAATAACCCAATAGATCTCGTTATGCGGAATGTAATCTCGAAGTGAAAATGGGATAGGTACCAATTTAATAGGCTGTTCGTATTTGTTTCCAAATCCAACTCCCAAAACGGGGTTGTTGCGAACCGTTACCGCCAGATTATAATTTTCATATTCGCGATAGAGATTGGAATAATAATCATCGAGATCCTCTTCTTTGGTCGGCTCTACCATTCCCGATTTTATAATTTGTACAGGTCTGGCGATAATACTCTCACTATTCCAAAAAACAGCACCATAGATTAAAACTCCTAAAAACACCGGGAACATGGCCCTAATAAACTTCCATCTTGTCCCGCCGGGCAGCAGAACAACAAAAGTGGCAAAAGAAACGATACACGAAGCATAGGCAGCTCTGCGCTGAGCTACATAAAAAGCAATCAGGAATGGAAGCGTTAAAAGAAGAAGGTAAACTGCTTGTTTATTCCAGCTCTTATACACTAATAGTCCAATCAAAAGAATCAGAAGCGTAACTATAAAAACCGGATCTTCATGATTGGTCAATGTTTCGTAGCCGCCGGTGGTAAATCCAAGACGAGCAAATGTTAGTAATGCCTGAAAAGATTTAAATGTAACCCCGAGTATGATCACCCAAATCAACCAGTAGATCTGTTGTTTGGTACGTATTATCTGAGGGACAATCAAATACAATAAAATCATGTAGAAAAGCGCTCGAACCTCCCATAAAACAATGAGAAAATCGCCCCCATTTTTCAGCCCGTATACACATGAATAGACAAAAGCTCCCACAAATACTAGGAATGGAAAGAGCACTGGTATTCGCTTAATTGAGAAGTCTTTCAAAACTGCTGACCTGATAAACAGCGCGAATACCATGATGAGAAGATGGACC
>CAYRDO010000017.1:0-32333 GCA_964422985.1 uncultured Rhodohalobacter sp.
TACTTGCCAGTAGGACCCATCGCGAGCGCCGATAAAACTGGCTTTTCCGAAGCGCGTGTCTGTCGCGTGGCTGGAGAACTTAATGCAGACTAGGTTGAAGTTGCTTTGCTATTGAGCATTGCTTCATCCGAAACCTTAATCAATAGCTAAGCATGTAGATGCTTGACGATTTACCTTCTCGGACCGGGGTTCGACTCCCCGCACCTCCACTTTTTTTACATACAATATCTTAGAGCGTTTTCTGATTTGGCTAAAGGGGGACATAAATTCAATAAGAGTCTTTTTTCATAGTAAATGACCCATTTCTCATATTACTTCGTGACCTGTCTTAGTTTTCCCTCTATTTTTTTGCGTTGTAGTACTGATTAAAAAAAATTAATTTCTACACCTATAATTACCATCTCTTTATTTAACCAATCGTGGCATGGGTGCAATGTCTGCTAAAAATTTAGACGCGGTTTTTGCCGCATTACCAACTGCTTTTGTTATCCTGAAACCGGATAGATCAAGTTTTGAAGTAGAAGAAGTAAATCGTGCTTTTTTAGAACTATCAGGACGAGCACGTGAAGATCTGTTAGGCAACCCATTCTTTGCCGTAATCAAAGATCATATATCCGACAGATTTGAGGAAAATATAGATGAAATAGAAGCATTGGTTCGTCAGGTTCTTGATGAAAAAAAAGCTCAGGAATCAGGTATCTATCAGCTTCACTTGAATGACCGCAGTAAATCAGCCACTCATAAAAATCAGTATTTACAATTTAAATGCTCTCCGGTATTTCATGATGAGACTGTTGGTTCACTTGTTTTGACTGTTGAAGATGTTACCGATCTCCTTACAAAACAAGAGAAGAATTCATCAAAAACCCAACGGATAAGTAGACGTGAAGAACTTCATTCATACACAGAAAATTTAGTAGCCAGAGCAAAAAAAAGTGAAGCTAAGTTTGAGTCAGCCAGCCAGGAATTAGATGACTTTGTTTATTCGGTGTCGCACGATTTACGTGCTCCGTTACGAAGAATTGATGGTTTCAGTCAAGAGTTATTGAATGAGTATGCGGATAAATTCGATGAAATGGGTGCTCATTATTTAAAACGTATCCGACAAGGTGCTCAGGATATGGGCCAGCTTATTGACGACCTGCTCAAACTTTCCCGGATTTCCCGTAAGAGCGTTGAAAAAGAAGAATTCGATCTGGGTGAGATGGCAAAAACAATTTTTGACGAATTGATGGAGTTAGAACCAGAACGCGAGGTTGATCTCAAGATTGATGATAATTTAAAAGTTGAAGCAGATAAAGGGCTGGTAAAAGCTATGCTTGGAAACTTAATTTCAAATGCACTGAAGTTTTCTTCAAAAAAGAAAATTGCTGAGATTGAGATTGGTTCAAAATTAATAGATGGGGACAAAGTTTTTTATATTTCAGACAACGGTGTCGGGTTTGATTCAGCCTATTCCCAAAAATTATTTAAAGCGTTTAGCAGGCTTCATTCGCATAATCAATTTAGTGGAACCGGAATTGGGTTGGCTACCGTAAAACGAATTATGATCTTACACGGTGGTACAATTTGGGCGGAAAGCCCGGAGGGCGAGGGGGCTACATTTTATTTTAAATTTTAAACTACGGTTACATGGTAAAACAAGAGAACTATATTTTGTTGGTGGAAGATAATCCGGATGATGTTGAGCTAACTTTGCTCGCATTTAAAAAGAATAATTTTGCGAACGAAATAAAAGTTGTTGAAGATGGAGAAGAAGCAATCAATTTTTTGCTTGGAGAAAATGGAGGGGGTATTTCAAAGTTTGGCTATCCCGAATTGATTTTACTTGATTTAAAGCTTCCCAAAATAAACGGCCACGAAGTTTTAAAAAAGATCAAGGCTGACAAAAAAACCAAGAGAATCCCTGTTGTCATTTTAACCTCATCACAGGAGGAAGAAGATATTATCAAAGGGTATGATTTAGGAGCAAACAGTTACGTACGCAAGCCGGTTGACTACCAGGATTTTGTCAGTGTAGTCAACAACCTGGGAGTGTACTGGCTTGCCATTAATAAAAATGTAATTTAGGGTTTGTATCCTTCTTTATTATTAAGAGGGATCTCAATATTAATATGACACAATCTTTTCGAATTTTGCTGGTTGAGGACAACCAGGATGATGTGGAATTACTACAAATCCACTTAAACAAGCTGGATTTGGAGTTCAATCTGGATGTTGTTGATCAAAGTAATACATTTAAAAAATATCTGGAAGATCGTCGGCCGGATTTAATTATAAGTGATTATAACCTCCCGGGATTTACGGGGATAGAGGCATTGGAACTTGTACGGAAACACTATGATGAGCTTCCCTTTATTTTAGTTTCCGGATATATCGGTGAAGAGAAAGCCGTGGATGCAATGCGCAAGGGAGCATCCGATTATGTATTAAAAGATAATCTTGACAGGCTTGGTCCTGCTGTTAAGCGAGAAATCATACATTTTCGGGAACACAGGAAGGCCGAAGAAGAGAGGGATAAAGCAATTCATGATCTCAGGGAGCGGGTGAAAGAGCAGAAGTGTCTTTATAATATATCAAGCCTTGATCAGCAAAATTTAACGATCCCCGAAATGCTTTCGAAGGCTGTTCATTTTATTCCTGGTGGATTTCAATATCCTGAAATAGCCGAAGCCCGCATTGAGTATGAGGGGAATGCCTATCAAACTGGAAAATTATCAAAAAATGGAAATGAGTTATCCGTTGTATCAGATGAAGTAGATAATGGTTCTCTCTCCATAAAAGTGGTTTATACAAATGAAAAACCAGCTTTTCATGAAGGACCCTTTTTAAAAGAAGAAAAAAATTTACTCAAATCTATAGCAAATAATCTAGCTCTTAAGATAAATCGGGTATTGATTCATGAAGAACTGCTGGAGAAACAAGATTTGCTGGAAAAAGCCTATAAGCTTGCAGAGATTGGAAATTGGGAATTAAATATTGAAGAATCCAGCTTGTATTGGTCGCCAACGGTAAAAGAAATTCATGAAGTAGCGCAGGATTATGAGCCAGAGTTAGACAAAATTTACGATTTTTACAAAGCTAGCTATGAAGGCGATTCAAATTTGTTGCAGAAAGAGATCAATGCTGCAATACTGGAAGGGAGAACATTTGATGAAGAGTTAAAAATTTGTACGGCAAAGGAAAATGAACGATGGATTAGGGTAGTGGGAGAACCTGAATTTGTGAATGGGAGGTGTGTAAAGCTTTTTGGAAGTATTCAAAATATTGAAAAGAGAAAAAGAGCTGAAGAGGAACTTCAAAAAAGTGAGCAGCGGTTTAAATCTCTTATTCAGGATGGTACAGATTTAATCTCCATTCTTGATGCCGGTGGATATTATAAATATGTATCTCCGACCACACAGAGGGAAAAAAGTTTGGGAATGAAGCAAGATGAGTTTAACGGGCTTAGATGCTATGATTTTATACATGAAGATGACCGTAAGCGCATTCGAAATATCATAGAAAATTTAAAACCAAATAGCCGGAAAGAGATTAAACCATACCGTTTTAAAAATGCGAGAGGAGAGTGGCGATGGCTTGAATCTACAATTACCAACCTAACCGAAACTCCGGCAGTAAATGGTTATGTTGTAAATTCAAGGGATGTAACGGATCGGATCAAACAGGAAAGAAAAATGCGGGATATTGTTGAACACAGTACAAACCTGTTTTACCAGCATGATACAAATCATATAATTACCTACGTAAGCCCTCAGGCTGAAGACTTTTTAGGATGTACTCCTGAGGAGGCTAAAAAACACTGGACAGAGTTTGTGACAAATCATCCGGCAAATCAAAAAGGATTTTATAAAACAAGTAGGGCAATCGAAACAGGTAAAGTTCAGGAACCTTACGAATTACAACTTCAAAAAGTAACTGGTGAAAAAATTTGGGTGGAAGTGAATGAAGCTCCTATTGTTGAAAATGGAGAGACCGTGGCCATGGTTGGGTCACTTACGGACATAACCGAACGGAAAGAGTACGAAGAGCAGCTTGAAGAGCTCTCATTGGTTGCATCCAAAACTACAGATGTAATTATCATAACAGATGCAAAAGAACGCATTAACTGGGTTAATAAGGCGTATGAAGATCTAACTGGCTATACATTGGAAGAGTCTTTGGGCCGGGTTCCAGGCGATTTTCTGCAGGGACCGGAAACCGAACCGGAAACCATAAAGAGACTTGCAATAGCTATAGATAACAAACAGACGATACAAGAAACCATCTTGAATTATGCGAAAGATGGTACAAAGTACTGGTTGGATATGAAAATAGATCCAATTTTTGAGGATGGGAAGTGTACCGGATTTATTGCTATCGAACGTGATGTTACAGAGAAGATTGAACAGAAACGGAAACTACTGGAGAGCGTTGAAAGATACGAGATTGTTACCAGGGCAACCAGCGATACCATTTGGGATGCAGATCTCCAGGAAGATACCGTCAATTATAACTCCAACATCCATGATATTTTTGGATATGACGAGAATGAAGTTGGAAATTCAGGAGATTGGTGGCTTAGTAAAATTCATCCCGAAGATAGGAAACGTGTAGGCAATCATTTTAATGCTGCTGAACAAAAAAATAAAGATCGGGTTCAGGTAGAGTATAGATTTCGGTGTGCCGATGGTTCCTACAAATACATAAACGATCGCGCCTATATTATTAATGATGAAGCCGGAAATCCGGTACGAATGATTGGCGCCATGCAGGATATCACCAAGCAAAAAGAAGAAAACAGGTGGTTAAAAGTACTGGAATCTGCCATTGCTAATACAAATGAATCAATTGCCATTTTAAATGCCAAAACTAAAAAATCACCCTACCGTGAAATCCTTTATGTGAATGATGCATTCACTAAGATGACGGGATTTAAAAAAGAAGAAATCCTGGGCGAATCCCTTTTACAATTAATGGGTAAGGAGACTGATCCCAGGGCTATTGTCAAAGTACTACAGGCGCTTGACGACGGTGAACCGTGCCATCTTGAATCGGCGTACTACAGCAAAACCGGAAAAGAACTTTGGGCACACATTTCGTTTGCCCCGGTTCGAGATTCCAATAATGAATTTAGCCACTGGATCTGCATCGGTCGCGACATAACGGAGCGGCGGGACAAAGAAAGAGAATTGCGTGAATCACTCCAGGAGAAAGAAACATTGTTAATGGAGATTCATCACCGGGTAAAAAATAACCTGGCAGTGGTTTCCAGTATGATGCAGTTGCAGGCAATGGAAGAAGTTGATGAATCACTACAGAGAAAATTATACGACAGTGTTGCAAGAATTCGTACGATGGTTACCATTCACGAAATGCTGTATGAATCGGGAAGTTTCTCCAAGATTGATTTTTCTGAGAATTTGAGAAAGCTGGTAACGATGATCACAGAAACCATTCATAACCAAAAAAAGATCGACGTTGATTTCAATTGCGATGAAGTAGAACTCAATGTAAATCAGGCGATACCGTCTTCACTTATTGTTAACGAAATCGTCACGAATTCTATAAAACACGCTTTTAAAGATAGAGAGAAAGGAAAAATAACGATTGATCTAAAAGATGAAAAGGACCAGATATCTCTGAAAGTAACCGATAATGGTAACGGACTTCCGGATAGCTTTGAAAAACTTGGCGGCTCATCCCTGGGACTTCAATTGATTGATGTACTCTCAAAACAGATGGAAGCCAAGTACGATTTTAACTCTATAAATGGAAAAGGAACAGAATTTTCTATTAAGTTTGATAAAAAAATGATAAAGGGAATAGGAAACGCATATTTAAAATAGCTGATTCATTATACACTGCCATCATGACTATGAATCGATTTTTTAAATTCGATTTATTTAATATGATGAAGAAAATTTAATAGTTTCTTTCAGATGGCTAGAATAACAGAGAAAATTAAGTTTTGGATGTAAATAAGGAATAATTGATTCTTCAATTTTCTTATTATCTAGCTCTCCGAAATCATCCTTAACTGGTAAATTGATAGAAAACGCGTTAGGATCATTTTTTTGATGGTGTTATAGGGACTTTTATTTATGGCAGCTCCGTTTCAAATTCTACTGGTTGATAACAACCCTTCTGATATCGGTTTGATTAAAAATCAGTTGGATTGTCTGGATATTACCGCTGACATTTATTCTGCAAATAATAAACAGCAATTCGAGAATTTCCTTCAAGAGCAGGGCGTGCCGGATCTGGTTATTTGTGACTATCATCTGCCAGGATATAAAGGTGTAGAGGCATTAACAATACTGCGAGAAAAACACTCTTACCTTCCTTTTTTGTTCACCACGGGAGATCTCAGTGAACAAGAAGCTGTAGAGTTGATGCAAAAAGGGGTATCAGATGTTATCACGAAGCAGAATATAGAACGGTTGGGTCCTGCTGTAGCAAGAGATTTAAAAAACTTCCGGCATAGACAGGAATTAGAGAAGGAGATAGAAACAGTACAGGGTAGATTTCGAAAGTTAGTAGAACAGGGGGGAGATGTTGTGGTTGTACTTGGCAGTGATGGAAATCCCACATATATCACGCCATCTGTACGGAAAATTTTTGGATATACGGTGCAGGAGGCCCTCCATATCAATGTATCTGAAGTAACACATCCGGAAGATTTTAAACATGTAAAAGTAGCCCTTAAGAAAGCCGAGGATACGCCCGGAAAAAATATATCCGTTCCGCCGGTACGTATGAAACTAAAAGACGGTTCATGGAGGTGGTTCAAAATATCAGTAACCGATCTTCGTCATGAGCCTTCAGTTGAGGGAATTGTAAATAATATCAGGGATATTCATGAACAGGTATTGAATGCCCGTGCCAATACGTTGATGCTGAATAATACCGAAGACAGCTTTATTTACATAAACCGTGATTTAATCATCCAGAGCTTTAATAATAGATTTGCAAATAACTACAAAGATATTTTCGGCATTAAAGTGCAAAAGGGGGACTCCATTTTAGACTATGCGGATCCCAAAAGAAGGGAAATAGTAAAAGATATTTACGACAGAGTTTTTGATGGAGCTACCATCGAAAATGATTTGGAAATGAATGCAGCAGGCGGGGATAAGAGATATTTCCACATTAAATATAAACCGGCTTATGACAAAAGTGGTGATATAATTGGTTCCTTTATCTCTTTGTTGGAAACTACCAAAGAAAAAAAAGCACAACTGGAACTTCAGAGTAAAGAGTCACGATTCAGGGCGCTGGTAGAAAATGGCAGTGATATACTATTTATCCTCCAACCCGATGGAAACCCAAAATACATCTCACCTTCAATAAAAAATGTTCTTGGTTATACGGCTGAAGAAGCTATGCAGATCGACATGATGGAAAAAGCTCATCCGGATGATGTTGAGATGATTATGGATGAGATTCAAAAATGTTTGGATCATCCCGGAGTCCCTCTAAAAGTACCTCCTGCCCGGTTGAAAGACAAAGATGGAAGTTGGCATTGGTTTGAAGGCACGATTACAAATATGCTCCATGATCCAGCTATTGAGGGAATTGTAGATAATTTTCATGAAATTACGGATCGTATTGAAGCAGAACAGAAAACTGCTGAAGCTAAAAATCAGTATCAATCTCTTATCCAAACTGTTGACGGCATCGTTTGGGAAGCGGATGCCAAAACACTGATTTTTAATTATGTGAGTCCACAAGCCAAAAAAATTCTTGGTTATTCGCCTGATGAATGGATTGGAGAGGAAGGTTTCTGGCAAAACAGAATTCATCCTGAAGACCAAGAACGAGCCATTTCATTTTGTTCTCGCCAAACCGATAAGGGCGTAAATCATACATTTGAATACCGCATGAAGAAAGCCGACGGTGAGTATATCTGGCTCAGAGATGTAGTTACTGTCGTAAAAGATCAGGGAGAAGTTAAGTCTCTTCGTGGCCTGATGATTGACATTAATCAAGAAAAAGAGCTTGAGATTAAACTTGATCATGCCTATAAGTTGTCAAAAATCGGCAATTGGGAGCTAAACGTAGAAAAAAGTACACTTTACTGGTCGAAATTTATTAGAGAACTACATGAAGTTGGATCGGATTATAAACCTGAGCTTGAATCGGCGATTGAATTTTATAAGGAAGGGTGGAGCCGAAATACAATTTCTGAAGCAGTAGAAAATGCTGTTGAAAATGGAAAGCCGTTTGATGTTGAGTTACCAATTATTACAGCGGAAGGAAACGAGCGATGGATTCGTGCTGTCGGCCAACCGGACTTTGTTGATGGAAAGTGCGTACGTTTATATGGAAGCACGCAAGATATCCACACCCGGAAAAAAGCTGAGCTAGAATTGGAGTCAGCTTACAAAGAGAAGGAGACGATTCTTGAAAGTATTGGCGATGGCTTTTTTACATTAAACCGCGATTGGATTGTAACGTATTGGAACAGCGCGGCCGAGGAATTATTACACACGCCAAAGCAAAAAATACTGGGTAAGAATATATGGGATGTATTTAGCGATGCGACTGATTTACCATCCTATAAAAATTATTACCGGGCGATGGAAGAGAGAGTGGCTGTTAATTTTGAAGATTACTATGAACCGATAGACAGTTGGTTTGATATAAACGCTTATCCCTCTGAAGATGGAATCTCAGTCTATTTCAAAGATATAACCGAGCGGAAGGCCAACGAGGAAAAAATTAAGCGTTATAACGAACGATTTCAGAAAGTAACAGAAGCAACAAACGACGCTATCTGGGATTACGATGCAAACAAAGAAGATCTTTTTTGGGGGAAAGGATTTGAAACACTTTTTGGTTACGATTTAGAGAAAACGGACCCAAGTTTCGATTTTTTACTTAGCCTGATCCATCCCGATGATCGGGATCGAGTCACTCAAAAAATCCAAGCTTTTATGAGAGATTCATCCAGGAAAGACTGGTTTGAAGAGTATCGATTTAAGAAAGCTAATGGAGATTATGCTTATGTGATGGACAGGGCTGTTTTCATTAGAAATGATGAGGATAGAGTGGTGCGGGTTGTAGGAGCGATGACGGACCTCACCCAACAGGTAGAAGAGGAAAAGCAGTTAAAACTTTATGAATCTGTTGTTACGAATACCCAAGAATCGATTGTGATTACGGAAGCTCAGCCAAGCACTTTACCCGGCAGAAAAATTCTGTATGTGAATGAAGCTTTTACCGACATGACCGGTTATACCCGGAATGAAGTGCTAGGAAACACACTTAATTTTCTGAATGGTCCAAAAACGGATGAAGAAACCCTCCAAAAACTCCGGGATGCTATCGAGAATTATGAGTCTCTTGAGGTAGAATTTATCAACTATAAAAAGAATGGCGATGAGTTTTGGATCAACACCTCCATGGTTCCGGTAAGTGATAGCAAAGGAAACTATATTCATTGGGTAGCGATAGGTAGAGATGTTACAAGCAGAAGGAACTATGAGGATGAGATCCAGACTTCGCTTGCTGAAAAAGAGACCTTGCTTGCAGAAATTCATCATCGGGTAAAAAATAATCTAGCCGTCATTTCGGGAATGATGCAGCTTCAGGCGTTCGAATCAGATAATGCAGACCTTCAAGATAAACTGTTCGACAGTGTTTCCAGGATTAAAACAATGGCAACCGTTCACGAACTGCTTTATCAAACCAGCAGTTTCTCGGACATCGATTTTTCTAAAACTCTCGAATATCTGATCCGAAACGTTTCTAAAACATTGCAAAGTAATGGAAGCTCAGAAGTTAACATTGAGAGCGAGCCGATCAAGTTAAATATCAACCAGGCAATTCCGGTATCACTTATTGTAAATGAAGTTATTACAAATGCTTACAAGCATGCATTCAAAGATCAAAAAAGTGGAAAAATTGATATCGACTTCCGTGAAAAAGACAAAAAAATGGTGCTTGAAATCAAAGATAACGGAGTGGGATTACCCGCTGAATTCAATAAAAATGACCTGTCGTCAATGGGGTTAAAATTGATCAGTGTACTATCGGATCAAATAGATGCTGAATACGATTTTAAGAGGCTTGATAAGGGGACAAAGTTCGCCCTACAATTTGAGCGAAGTAACATCCGTGGGGTCGGAAATGTTTACATGGATTAATCAGTTATAATTTTTGGATAAGTAAAACCCAATCTTCTTCGGGGTTTGAAGGAACAGTTCCCGGTTCGGTTTCGGATCCGCCATTTATAGTTACTGCATCTTCCACAAATTCTCCGGCTCTTGGATTATACCACCTTGCCGATATTTCACCATCAACATCACTGAGATCAATTGTTCCGGTAGATTCGGAAACGGGATAGTAGATGGCATAAATGTCGCCGGCTTTTGCAAAAACCTGTGCGTCCATTTCGAAGGTGACGCCATCCCCCTCGCCGACAGTCAATGTAGATTCGTTGGATACAATTTGATCCATTGGCTGCATGTCATGAAAGGGGAGATGCTCTTGCATAAATGATCGGGCGTACCAAGTATAATCCCAAAGAGCATCTGCTTCCGGTTTTTTAAAACTGTCGACCTCCAGGAATCCTTCAAGGATGAACTCAATTTGACCGCCCGAGAGATATGTTGGCCATAATTTTTGCTTACGCTGCAAATCAGCATCGTCAATTGGAATCCATGAACGGTTACTGCCAACATCAACCGTAAATTCATCCATAGAAGCCGGAACGGGGCGACCGGCTTCCGCCGTTGCGTTTCGAATAGCTTCCGTAACCTGATCGATTCTTCTCTGGTTGAGTTGAACAGATGTTGTGCTAAAGAGAGAATCACCAAATGTAAATGCCAGTTCCTGGACGGGATCACCGGCTGTATGAACGGTTATTGGATGATCGTATGGATCCACTTGTTGAATGTAAGATGCAAATTCCCGAACACGTTCCGGACCTAAATCAAATTTCAGATTAAACTCCTCGCTGATATTCCATTGCAACGCAGGATGATGACCAAAACGGGCGATCATCTCTCGGTAAAACAGCTTTCTTTCGGTGCCAAGTTCGCCGTCATCAAGTTCACGCTTATTCGCCTCTTCAGCTTCATTAAACACAGCATGCAGAGCAATACCTTTTTCTTGAGCGTATTTAAAAACCGTTTCCCATTGATAGAGCTTACTGATATCATAATGCAGATTATCATTTTCAGGACTTCCGCCCGGTACAGGATTTCCAGTCCAGGGAAAAACATCTTTCCCATCGCCCCCAATATTCTGAAGCAAGAAATAGATGCTGTTTACATTTTTGGATGATAGGTAATTCAGAGCACCGATAATTCCTTTTCCTTTTCCATCGCCCCAGTCAGGATCTCCGGATTTCCAATCTTCAACATGAACCTCATAAGTATGAAGGGCGGGAACACTTTCCAGGTCATCGTAATTTTCCGTGCTTTTTCGTGTATTATCAAACCCTTCGTATGCAAGAAAATTTTCCGGGCTGTCTGCTCCACCTTTAATCCAGTAATCACCGTCCCTGAATTTCAAATAATGCTCACCAACATATTCGAGTCGCCCCCATTTGTAAAAGCCATCAGCAGTAGAGTCGGATGGAGCTATTTTAAAGCTTCCGGAAGCTCCATCAAATGAAACTGGCTCTCCGGAATGATCTGAATTTACGGCAATTTCTTCGCCAGTTAAGAAGTTAGCTCTGTAATTCCAGCTACCAGGTGCATCGGGGGAGAAGTGAACTCTCCAAATATTCCCGGAACCATCTCCATTTCCATCTCCGGCAAAGAAGCCCGGTACTAAATACGTATTTCCATTGGGTCCGTTAAATTCAACTTCGAGGCTATAGTCTAGAAATGGATTTGGGTCGGAGTCACTTTCTGATGCCTGCGGACCTTCAAAGTCTATCGTTACCTTATTCCACGTTTCCAATGTTCCGCTAATCTCCCCTGAAGGAGTGTTTTGGCAGCTTGAAATTGAAATAGTTAAAAATAGTGCGGCAGCAGAAATTAAAGAAGTTATTTTCACCTGTTTCATAACCGGATTTTAGTTGATGATGATTACAAAATTGGGTCGAAAGAATATAAAAAAATCAGAATACATCTGAGGTTTATGGAGTGAGAACTGATTACGAAATCAATAATGTTTATGATTTTAAATTCTTCGCACAGAAATTTGTCTCAATATGTTGTTTATCCAAGGTTAATTCTAACTAATCTTTGTTTAAATGAAATTAAGGCATTTTTGAAAATCACTAAATATTAAAAAATTCTTATTATGAAAATTTAATTTTATATAGATTACAATTGTTGGCTAAAAAGGGAGCGGGCTGACCTAAACAGTATTGGCTTAAAAAATAGATCTAGTATAACGTTATGAAAGATGTAGTGCGAATTTTACTAATAGGCGATAATAATGCTGAAAGAAAAAAAATTTCAGCGCAACTCAATAAAATTTTCCCCAGTTGCCAGGTTATTGTTATCGAGACTTTCAAAAGTCTCAGAGACTATTATAATTTGAATGATTTTGATGTTATTCTCTGTGATTTTAATCTTTCGGATCATAATGGAATTGAAGTGCTTTTCTATGTGCGTGAACGGGAAATCCAACTGCCATTTATATTTATATCGGACACCGTTTGGGAAGACGAAATGATCGATACGTTAGTTCTGAACGGTGCTTCCGATTACGTATCTACCCAAAATTTGAAGCAGTTAGAATTTGTGGTTCGAAGAGAAGTGAATCGCTACAGACATGTATGTAATACCAATCAAAAATTGCAGAACAGCGAATATAGATTTCGTTCTTTGGTTCAGTCCATTAATGGAATTGTTCGAGAAATTGACCTTGAAACGCTTAAAAATATATATGTCAGCCCACAATCGATGAGTATTTTGGGATACCCGGCATCCGATTGGCTTGAAAACAGACATTTTTGGCTTGAGCAGATGCACCCGAAAGATCGCAACGGTATTATTTCAAAAGTAAATAAAGCGATCGAAGAGGGCGGGCATCACACCTTGGAATACAGGATGATCAGTTCTCACGGAGATATTGTATGGATCCGTGATCTTCTTTCTATCCGCGAGGAAAATGGAGTGCCGGTCAGCTTGGATGGATTGATGATTGATATCACAAAAGAGAAACAGGTAGAGTACCAAAGGGATATCGCGCTTGAAAGTGACAGGCGGCGGATGAAGGAACAGAAATGTCTATGGAATATCACTAGCTTGAACGAGCAAAATTTCACAATTCCGCAATTGATTCACCGTTCACTGATGCACTTACCCATTGGTTTCCAATATCCTAAACTGATTGGAGCTAAAGTTCAGTATAGAGACGAAGAATATGCAACCAGTAATTATGAAGAAACCGACATCTCCATCAGTTCCCACAATCTGAACCTGCGGGATGACGGACTCTCCATACAAGTGGTCTATTTAGATAACAGCCCCTTTCAACATGGTGAAACTCCTTTTCTTGATGATGAGAAACACCTGCTTGAAACGATTGTTGATATTCTGGCTGTGAAAATCGCCAAGAAACGAAGTACCGATGATTTGAAGAAACACGAGCAACTTTTAATCAATACGTATGAGCTTGCTCAGCTTGGACGTATGATTTAATCATCGCTCGTTTTTGTCTTATTCAACCGTCCAGGTTTCGGGACCTCGAAGCAATTCATCCAGGTCGCCAACGCCTTTTCGTTCAATCACTTCATTGACCTGTGCATTCACGCCATCGTCATAGGTTGGACGATCTACAGCGAAAAGTACACCGAATGGCCGTGGGAAATGATCTTCGGTCTCATCCCGCGGCTGATCAAAAAAGCGTGAGAGGAGGTAGGCTTTGGTTTTGTCCGTTTCATCGTGAATCCAGAGATCGTCTTTACTGTATTCACCGTCTGCAAGTGAAACAATCTCAGGTTTTAAACCATCGAGGCGAATTCCTCGGTCATCGTCTTTTCCGAAAACAAGTGGTTCGCCGTCTTCAAGATAGATCGCTTCTCGCGGACGTGATTTTTTATCCGTAAAGAGTTCAAAAGCTCCATCATTAAATACAATGCAGTTTTGGTAGATCTCCAGCATGGATGTGCCTTTATGTTCGTGTGAACGCTCCAACATTTGTTGGAGATGACGTGGGTCACGATCCATCGCCCGGGCTACAAACGTACCGTCTGCACCCATGCTCAAAGAGAGTGGGTTGAACGGGTGATCGATTGATCCATAGGGAGTGGATTTAAAAACGGATCCTTCTGGTGAAGTTGGTGAATATTGACCTTTCGTCAGGCCGTAAATCTGGTTGTTAAACAGCAATAGATTTACATTTACATTTCTTCGAAGTAATTGCACGAAGTGATTGGCCCCGATAGATAAAGAGTCGCCGTCTCCGGTAATAATCCAGACACTTAGCTCCGGTCTAGAGACCTTTAATCCAGTTGCAATTGCAGGTGCACGGCCATGGATAGAATGCATACCGAACGTATCCATGTAGTAGGGAAAACGAGCGGCACATCCAATACCTGAAATAAAGACAATATCTTTCTTATCTACACCAATTTTGGGCATGGTGTTTTGTACCTGTTTCAAGATGGTATAGTCACCGCAACCGGGGCACCAACGAACATCCTGATCAGATGAAAAATCTTTCCCGGAGTAATTCTGAGGTTCAGATTCTCCGTTTCCGTTTTGTATGTGCTTGTCAATTTCTGTGATGAGTGACATTAAGAATCTCCGTTTGTATTGGATGAAATAGAAATAGCATCGTTAATTTTTCGCTTCAATTCGTCTACAAAGAAAGGGCGTCCCTTCACTTTGCTGATTCCAACGGCGGGAACCATAAATTTATCGCGAATGAGTCGTACTAACTGGCCGCTGTTCATTTCAGGAACAAGAATTTTATCAAACCTTGAAAGTATCTCTTCGAGGTTCTTTGGAAATGGATTCAAATATTTGAGATGCGCATGAGAAATATCCAATCCTTCTTTTCGAAGTTCTCCGACGGCCGTTCGTATAGATCCATAAGTGGATCCCCAACCCAACACTAATATATCGCCCTCCTCATTCCCACTGTCGATGGTTTGAAGCGGAATGTTATCGGCAATCTTGTCTACTTTTTCCTGGCGGATGAGTGTCATTTTTTGATGATTTTCCGGGTCGTAAGATACATCGCCGGTCAAATCTTCTTTTTCAAGTCCGCCGACGCGGTGTTCAATTCCTTTTGTTCCCGGAATTGCCCATCGTCGAACCATTCGGTCATCCCGCCTGTACGGGAGGAATGGATCAGCTTCTTCGCCGTTTCGAGCCGGTTCAAATCTAACTTCAATCGATTTCAGATCTTTCTGTTGGGGAAAATTCCATGGTTCTGATCCGTTTGCCAAGTATCCATCAGACAAGAAAAAGACAGGTACCATATGCTCCAGTGCAATTCGGCACGCTTCAAACGCTGCATCAAAACAATCGGCCGGAGTTGCAGGGGCTACGATTACCGCCGGGCTTTCTCCGTTTCGGCCATACATCGCCTGCATCAAGTCAGACTGTTCGGTTTTTGTAGGCATTCCGGTTGAAGGACCGGCTCGCTGAATATTCAGAACTACAAGGGGCAGCTCCAGCATCACTGCTAGCCCAATCGCTTCGCCTTTTAGCGCAATACCGGGACCGGAGCTACTTGTAACTCCAAGACTTCCGCCAAACGCTGCGCCAATTGCAGAAGAAACGGCAGCAATCTCATCCTCAGCCTGGAATGTACTCACTCCAAAGTTCTTCAGTTTTGATAGTTCATGAAGCACATCCGATGCCGGAGTAATAGGGTAGGAGCCAAAAAAGAGCGGTAAATTTCCTTGTCTGGCTGCTGAAACCAATCCTAAAACAGTCGCTTTATTTCCGGTGATACTTCTATATTCTCCCGGACCAATTTCTGCTTTGTGAACAGTATATTTTTCAGAGAAAATCTCTGCCGTTTCGCCAAAGTGATAACCTTCCTTCAGTACTTTAATGTTTCCGGAAGCGATCTCCGGTTTATCAGCAAATTTCTGTTCTAAAAATGAAATCGTGGAATCCAGCGGACGATTGTACATCCAGTACAGTAATCCGAGTACAAACATATTCTTACAACGTTCCACATCTTTGTAAGAGAGATCAGTATCCGAAAGACTTTCTTTTGTCAGTTTTGAAATATCAATTTCGTGAACGGTATATTCACTCAGAGTACCATCCTCAAGGGGATTATTCTCTTCACCGTATTTGGCTAGATTCAAATTTCGTTTATCAAAACCGGCGGTGTTTACGATCACTGTTCCGCCTTTTTTCAGCAGAGAAAGGTTCGCCTTCAGCGCTGCGGAGTTCATTGCTACAAGAACATCACAGGCATCACCGGGGGTTAAAATTTCTTTACTCCCGAAGTGTAGCTGAAATGAGGAGACCCCGGGTACAGTTCCGGCAGGTGCCCGAATTTCGGCGGGGAATTCTGGAAGTGTTCGCAGATCGTTTCCTTCTAGTGCAGTAGTGTTCGTGAAAAGTGAACCGGTGAGCTGCATGCCGTCGCCTGAATCGCCGGCAAAACGGATGGTTACTTGTTCACGTACAAGATTTTGTACGTCCATTAGATTCTGTTATGGATTTGGATAGGTAGAATTAAAGATGATAACGGTTTCGTGTACCCCAAATATATTCAGAAATATGATACAATGCAGTCTTTAAAACCATCCTTTTCGTCGGAAGTAGTATATCATGATTATAGTAAGCACGATCATGACTACCAGCGAGGCCGGATAGCCATAATACCAGCTTAGCTCGGGCATATTCCAGGGGCTCGCATCCGGGTTAAAATTCATACCGTAAATACCGGCTATAAACGTGAGTGGAATAAAAATAGTGGCTATAATTGTGAGGACTTTCATCACTTCATTCATGCGGTGACTCAGGCCAGACATATACATATCGTATAGGCCAAAAACCATTTCGCGGTTTGTTTCCACTATATCGATAACCTGGATTAAATGATCATAAACATCCCTGATAAATACCTTTACTTCATCAGATATCAGTGGAGATTCATCCCGAATAAGAGAATTTAACCCATCGCGAAGAGACCACACAGATTTTCTGAAGTGAATTAAATCTCGGCGCATAGCATGGATTTTTTGAAGATATTTCTCTTCTGGATCCTCAATAATTAGTTCTTCCGATTCTTCAATGGTTTCACCAATTAGATCTAACGCCTGGTAATAATGGTCTACAATTGTGTCAATCAGTGCATATGCAAGATAGTCTGATCCAAGTTTTCTCAGTCTTGTATTTTGCATTTCAAGTCGTTTGATAATGGGATCGAACACGGGGTCGTCACTATCCTGAAAGGAAAGAACGTAATTTTTACCCAACACAATACTGATCTGTTCGGTTTGAAGCCTCTCTGGTGTTTCGGAGTTATTTCTGTGCGTAATCATCCGCATGACGATGAACACAGAATCTTCGTATTCTTCAATTTTTGGGCGCTGAGAGATGTTTACAATATCTTCCTGGATTAATGGATGAAGTTCAAAATAATCCCAAACAGAGCTAAGCTTTTCTACATTGTGTAATCCCTGGATCTGTATCCATGTTTTTGATTCAGACTGAAGAAACGGTTCTGACTTTTCAATTTTTTGGATCGGAATGACGTCATAATGGTCTACACTAAAATCATGAACAGTCATTTTTACTTCGTCCAGTCGCTGAATACCTGTATAGACTGCCGTTCCGGGTTTTTGTCCGGGAGGTTTTTTAGTTGATCGTTTGTGCGGCTTTTGTCCCAAAGCTCCCTGAACCTTTTTCGCTACTTTTTTAGCTTTTTCTTTCATGACTAACTGCTGAATTGAAAATTAGTTTAGTCTCTCTTTTTTGATGCGTTATTCCTCAATACACCGGACAGAACGACCAAATGCTTTATTGCCGGCAAATGTGTTGCTTCCCTGAGTGCCAAAGGTTAAAACTTCTCCTCGATTCGTGCTGAATTGATCGGATGCCCAATAATTTCCCGATTCACCTCTCAATTGAAGATCGCCGCCAAATGATTTTAGATTTCCTGCGGCATGCAGTTTCAATGTTGAATTAAAGGCCGATGTCCGGTTTCCATCCCCCATACCTCCTTGGTCAACCGGAGCAGACATAAATGCTCTGAGTTCTTCTACGTTCGGTAATCTCCAGCTGCCGCCAAGCAACAAATGGCAAGGATCATTTTCAAGCTTCCATGCTGAATCTTCTTTTATTTCAATAGTGGGCCAACTTGGTGTCAGATTGCTTCCGGTGTGATAAAATCCCTGTTTTCGATTGAACTGAAAGTACCATCCAGCGCTTGAGGGGTTATCATCTACGGAGGTTCCAGGTTCGGTTGTTGCTCCAAGATTTACGGCAAGCCAAAGTTTATCGCCGCCGGGACCGGGCCAATTTGCTTGTACTGTTGGATAGGTTCGCTCATTATACAATTTTGCATTGGAAGGAGTAACACCTTCAACGTATCCATGAGATACAGGTATGGGACCATCGTAGGAACTCAGGAACCAAGAGCAGGCCGTCATCACAAATAGCAATAGACCAATAAGTAGCGACTTGAAAAATCGTTGCATGCAGTTTTTAACATTCAATTCTTGAAACCGTAGTAAAATAGGCAGTTCAGCGGTGAAATCACAGATACCAATTATATTCACCGTAGATAATTCTTATTCTCTTTGATATTATCAAAAAGTGATAGTTAAACACGAAAATCACGATATAAACGAAACAATCAGGTACATATGTATCAGAAAAAAAACTACGTAAAAGACGATCTTCCAACAATTTTTGATTTTATACACGCACACCCGTTTGCCACTTTTGTGCTGCAAGGAGATCGATTGCTGGGTACTCATATACCGGTTTTGGCTGAAGGAAGTTCGGATCACTTTAGGCTGTTCGGTCATATTTCTGACCACTTTAACGAGCAAAAAAAGTTCTTGCGAAATGAACTAGAGGCACTGCTAATTTTCCATGGGCCACAAGCCTATGTTTCTTCATCATGGTATCAAGAGAAAAGTGTAAGTACGTGGGATTATTCAGCGGTTCATGTAAACGTAAAATTGACCGTACAGACAGATGATGAGCTGAGGAATTCGCTTAAAAAATTGGTGCACAGGTTTGAGAAACACCAGGAAAAGCCATTGTATTTTGATGAGATTCCGGAGAAAATAATAGAGAAACAGTTTCCTCATATCACCGGTTTTTGGGGTGACCCGTTTAAGATTGAGGGCGTTGCCAAACTTCACCAGGGATATAAAAAGGAGGATGTTGGGTCTACAATCAGGCATTTGGAAAAACAGCACGATCCCACAGCCAGGTGTTTAGCTGAGTCGATCAGGAAAGAGCATAAGAAATAAGATTCTTAAATAACCGTGACTTCTCTTTCATTCTTTTTCTATTTTTCAGATATCCGAACCAAAATTCATCACAACTATTACCTGTAAAACGATGCGCACCAATTGGCTTTCACTGTTTATTGTTCTTTGTCTACTACCTCTGTCAGCAAATGCTCAGCCCCAATCTGACCAGATTTATGAGCCGGATTTCTTTCCTTTTTCAGTTTGGTATAGCGGTGGAGATGCCCGTGCACCGATGCTTTCTGAAATTACTCCGGAATCAGAAGAACAATGGAAGGCCGACCTTCAGCAGATCAAAGATTTAGGATTTAATACGGTACGAACCTGGGTAGAATGGCAGCGGGTGGAGCCGAGAGAAGGGGATTATCATTTTGAAAATCTGCGATTGTTGATGCGATTAGCGGATGAAGTTGGGTTAAAAGTATTTATCCAGATTTATGCTGATTCGGCCCCGGAGTGGTTGGGAGCTCAATATTCTGATGCAAAATTCACTACTCAAAGCGGAGTTCAGGTTGAACCACAAGCCGCTCCGGGGTATTGTGTAGATCACGCCGGAGTGCACGAGGCGATGATGAATTTCTACACTGAGACGGCCCGAGTTGCCAATGAGTTTGACAATTTCTACGGATGGGATCTGTGGAGTGAGCCGCATATCATCAACTGGTCGAACATCGATTATGTGCAAAATGCCCAGTTTTGTTATTGCAGCTACACGCAGGAGCGATTCCGAAACTGGCTGCAGGATAAGTATGATTCTCTGGATAATTTGAACACAGCATGGCATAGGAGTTTTAATTCATGGAATCAAGTGAGTCCGCCGCGATTTAGTACCATTTTGAGTTACACAGATTATCTCGATTGGAAAACCTTTATTTACGAGAAATTGCAGGAAGATCTGGCCGACCGATACAATGCTGTGAGAGAAGCTGATTTATCCAATGTTATCACGTCTCATGCTGCCGTTTCCTCGATTATCATTTCGCCTCATATGGGCGTAGGTGCAACCGACGATTTTCTGATGGCGGATGCGGTTGATTATTATGGCGTGTCGATCTATCCGAAGCACAATCATCCTGAGCGACACTGGCCGGCTTGGCGCGTGATGAATATGATGGATTTCTCACGAAGCGCCAATATCGATAATAACGGTTGGTACGTGGGAGAGATGCAGGCCGGAAAAGGCACGATTGCATTGTTAGTTGGCGATCCTGTAACTCCCGGTGATCATAATGTTTGGGCGTGGACAGCGATCTCAAAAGGAGCGAGGGGTGTAAATATATACGCTTATCACCCGATGTCATCAGGGTATGAATCCGGTGGTTACGGTTTGATCAATCAAGATGGCAGTCTCACAGATCGGGCATATAATGTTGGAGAGATTGCTCAAACGGTTACAGAGAACAACGATCTGTTCTTGAAATCTAAACCGGTTCCGGCCGAGGTGGCAATAGTATACAATCCGTTATCACAGATGGTGGGTGGCGCTCAGCGGAGATCTGACTATCCAAGCGGTCACCACGATTCGCTGATTGGGTATTACCGCGTGTTTGCCGAGAATAATATTCCGGTTGATTTTATCCATCGCCAAGATCTGGAGAACAAAGATCTGTCGCAGTACAAATTGGTGGTGCTACCCTGGTCGATGATGCTGACCGATGAAGCTGCAAACGGCATCAAACAATTTGTTAAAAATGGGGGGCATGCCGTTGCTGAAGCCCGAACCGCCTGGAATGATGAACGGGGTTACGCTTCTGATCGAATTCCGGGAATGGGTTTGACCGAAGTATTTGGTGTGCATGAAGACCAGGTGTGGATGCGCGAAGAACCGCTCGAATTTCCGATCCTCGATCGTAAACATCCTGCCACACAACCGCTTCGGGCCGGTGGAAATCTTACTGGAACATTATACGGAAGCAGTTTTAAACCGTATGCCGGATCAAAAATACAGATTCTCAGCACTTTTGGTATGACAGGCAAACCGGCGATCACCGTTCACGAATATGGTGCAGGCGAGGCGATGATGATTGGTACTTTTCTGGGGCTGGCAAATCATCCGGAGCTGAATACCAGTAATTCTGCTTTCATCAAAGGTTTAACAAATTGGGCCGGCGTTGAACGAAAAGTGACCAGCACACATGACGGCAGCGATTCAGCTATTGTCGATATCCAACTCCAGGAAAATGAGGATGGATATTTGTTGTTTGCCATCAATCATGCCGAGACTGAAGAAGAAGTAAGTATCTCCCTGCAATTGGAAGAGGATGGAAGTTATTTTCTCAGAGAACTTACGCAGAATGAAGAATCCACACTGGAAGCAGAAGATGGAGTTTTGGTGATTGAGACAGATTTACCAGGTCGTGATGCAAGGGTTTGGCAGATTCGTAAATAATCTCCCTTTGAGGGGAGTCCCCGAAGTTTCGGGGGAGGCGTGTATAAGCCACAAATGATTTCTCGCTGATATTCGCAGGATGTGAGGACACAATTCCCCTCTTGAGAGGGGACAGATGCTGGAGCGTCAAGCGGAAGTATCAGGGGTGTGTTCTCGTAATCAAGGCAAATCCACCCCGAGTTTATTCGCTGAACGCTAATTTCACTTTCCGCTCCCAAAAGGGGAGATCAAAAACTTTACGAGAACGTACCAATCAAACTAATCATCAATCAACCCGCCCGGATAGGACACTACACTTTCATATCCATTCTCACCCACGGCAGAAACGCCAAACAGGTAGTTGTCGATAACGATACCTTCCAGTATGTGTTCACTGACATCGCCGACATATCGAGAATTCGTCCAGAGAGGTTCGGTGGTCAGGCGCCAATAAATTTTGTAGCCTCGGACGAGATCGCTGTCCGGTTTTTCCCAGCGAAGAGTTGCTGCCGGTTCAACAGCTCCGCCAATTAAAACATTCTGGGGACTTGGTGGTGCTTTTGCCAAAGAAGCGAGGGCAACTGCATTGACAGCCGTCAGTTTTTTCGCATATTCAAAGTTTACTTCTTCGATGACATCCCCATAGTCGATGCCGTTTTCCGTACGAATATCCTGATGCTGTTCGGTGTAATCTTCGTGGGCTTCCATGATTCGTACGCCTGGAAAGCCAGCTTCATTGAACGGACGATGATGTCCGCCGCGTCCAAATCGGTCGAGCCGGTAAATCAGCATTGGGTTCATCTCGGGCATGTAGGCTTCTGTCAATTCATAAATGTATCGCGCTAGCTGACGAGAAATCCCATCGTTCTCGCCGCCGTAAAATCGTTTGAGTTGAAGTTCTCTTTCGGTTGCCTGCGCGGAATAGGGCTCTGAAAATATTCGAAAGGTCCGGTTATCAATTACACCGTCTACACCTTCAATATTTCCAATCATATCATTGTTCAGAACGCCGATAATTTTCCAATCTTCCTCAGCGGCTTTTTCGGCAAGAAATTCACCACCATAGAGTCCCTGCTCTTCGCCGGAAAGCCCTGCAAAAATGATACTGCTGCCAAACTCATACTGCGAGAGAACCCTTGCAGCTTCAATGGTTCCTGCCATTCCCGAGGCGTTGTCGTTGGCTCCGGGAGCATCATCAGTGCTGTTCATGGGATCTGAAACGCGACTATCGATGTCTCCGCTCATAATCACATATCGGTTGGGATGTTCGGTGCCTCTTAAAATTGCGTACTCGTTCACAACCCAGGTATCCTCATCAATTCGGGTTGTGGTATCGCCCTCAACCAATGTCCGTTGTTCATAAACTTCCAGGCAGCCGTTGCATTCGGCACTAATCGCCTCAAATTCGTTTTTAATCCACCGCCGGGCAGCACCGATTCCACGAGTGTCTGAGGTTGTATCAGACAATGTGTGTCGAGTCCCGAATCCGGCCAACGTTCGAATATCTGCTTCAATCCGCTCGGCACTAACCGAATTGATAATTGAATACATTTGAGGATTATCTGGAAACTCCTGCGCTTTGGCGGTGACAGCGAAAAGGAGGGTAAACACGAATAAAAAAAATCGTTTCATAAGAGACTTTGGGTTTGCTGATTGTGAACTTCGGCGTCAACTTACTAAAAGATGAGGTTATTTCAACTGCTGACTTGATTCAGGAGGTAATTGCCTAACATGCCAAACAGTTTGAATATAAACTGCATTTTCTTCTTTCCGAACCCTGTAGATGATTCTGTAATTGCCATAAATAATTTCTCTCAGAGTCGGTTCATTATACTCCGGGACGATGCGGCCGGAATCAGGCTGATCAATCAATTGATCTGTTTTTTCGATTAATTTAATAGCCCAATTTTCTGCAGTTTTATAATCATCTTGGGCAATATAATCGACAAATTTGTTGAGTTTCCGAATGGCCTGATTTGTCCAGATTACTTCCACTTGGCAAGGTTCTCTTTAATCTGCTTCTTTGCTTCTTCATTTGAAACAACTTCGCCCCGGGCTATTTGTCGTTCAGCTTCAATCAATTCCTCCATCAGATCAATCTTATCGATCATACGCTGATATTCTGATACATCGACTAATACTGCGGCACTTTTACCGTGCTGCGTCAATACAATTGAACGTTTTTGGGTTTTGATACGATCGATAAAATCGGCAGCGTGCTTTCTGAATTCGGAAAGAGGTTGTATATCCTGATCTAATTCAATTCGTGATTTTGCCATGATAATTACAATAAAGTTACTTTAAAATGTACTTATAACATACAAATATAATACGTTGTGAGTGAAGAATAGAATAACTTAATGGACTAGTTATAAGAGTTACTCGCTGATTTTCGAAGATGAACCGCTGAGGGAAAATCTGCGAGACCTGTCTAGCTAATTTTTAATGAATCGCTTTGATATGGATGTTTTCATCGGAGTTGACTTATATATACCTACTCCAACGCCTCAATCTTCACTACCGTAATATCATCCATGGCGGGATGTCCTTCAGCATGATTTTGGACCTCTTTTAGCAAGCTTTCAACGGTGGCTGTCGGAGATTCTAAATGGTGAAGCAGTCGGTCTTCACCGTAGTCTTCAGATTTGGGATTTCTTGCTTCTACAACGCCATCTGAATACAAAAAGAGTCGATCTCCGGGAGTGAACTTTATCGTATGTTCTGGGTACTCCTTTTTCATAATCCCCAATGGAAATTCAGGAGGCGTTTTAAAGAAATGGGGTCCATCTGCATTCACGAGAACGGGAGGGTGGTGACCTGCATTGGCAAAGGTTAGCGTTCGGTTCATGGGATCGAGAACAGCGTAGATCATGGTAACAAATTTTTCTACCGGAATATCAGACATTAGTACGCGGCTGACTTCGGTCAGCACAGCCCCCGGTGTTTCCACTCGTATGGCATACATTCTGAGGATGCTTCGAGAGGAAGACATCAGCAGCGCGGCACCCGGCCCTTTTCCGGCAACATCCCCAAGTACAATTCCAATTTTTCCACTTGGTAACTTGATGTAATCATACCAATCGCCACCAATTGCCTGGCAAGGTTTCGACAGTCCGGAAAGCCGGAAATGAGGAATTTCAGGTGCTTTTTTTGGAAAGAGCCGGGCCTGAACCGCTCTCGCTTCCTCCATCTCTTTTTCCATACGTCCCTTGGCAAGTCGTTCTCGTTCAAATGCCCGAGCATTTTCTACAGCAACACTGATATGATCGGCCAGGGCTTCAAGCAGTTTTAGTCGGTGCGGAGGAAAGGCATCTACATCGGGATGTTGTGCATTGAAAACCCCGATCGTTTTTCCGCCGGATTTGAGTGGAAAATCGACTTCCGATCGAGAAGATTCTTCACTGACCATGTAATAGGGATCTTTCAAGACATCAGGCGCATAATGCATTTTTCCGGTCTCGGCCACATGACCGGTCATTCCCTGACCGATTTTAAAACGATCTCCCTTCATGTGGTAGTTTGTTGTCCATCCGCGAACAGCAACGATTTCAACTTCATTTGTAGCCTCATCAACGAAAAGAATGGCTGACCGTGAGTAGCCAAAAGTTTGCATCACATCATCTACAATCTGTTCGAGAAGGGTATCGAGATCAAGGATAGAGCTGATCCGCAAAGCTGCTCGCTGGAGAAGTAAAAAATCCTGAATCTCTGATTGTTGATAGGAGCCGGTATCGGTTTTCTTGGGCAATTCGTTTTCATCCATTGCACTGTTGGGTTTTAGCTCAATTCGTCCCCTCAACTCAACGAACATGGCTAAATTGGTCTTGATCAGAAAAGTATCTAAGTCATAATCTACAAAAGCAGAGTCAAATAAAATAGAAGCTGACTCTGCTTTCATAGTAACAATAATAAAGTATTCAGCGACAGGTACCTGTATTGATTCCCTTCCTATTTAGCCCAATAATCAACTACCAGTACATCTTCTAAATGTGGCTGTAAAATTTCTCCAAATTCTTTGTGAGCCGGATGAGGCAGGTAGGTTGCTCGTCCCTCTTCACTATCAAATGTAAGAATAAAGCAATGAGTAAATCCTTTATTCAATCCTTCAGGGCTGTTATTCAATCCCCATTCGAAATCTTTAATCGTCTCAATCTTTGATGGGAGTGCTAAAAAAGCATCCTCAACCTCTTTAATATCCGCTTGGGTAGCTGAATCTTTAAACTTAAATAGAACTACATGACGTAATTGCTCAGACATTTCTTGTACTTCGTTGTTATTGGGAGTGTTGTTTTCAGCCGCATCAGAATTGGAACAGTTTGTAAACAATACAAGTGCGATGAGTATCAAAAAAAGGTTTTTCATGCTTAAGTGCTTTTATGAGAATTAATACCGAAAGTAAAGAAAGATAATTTCGGGGGAATTAGAAAATTTCACAAAAGGAAATCATACACTCCTCACCCAAAAAGGTGAACACGTTCTTCTCTTTCTGTAGTTAAAGGAATATATTTTCCCGCCACAATCCACGCAATTCCGAAAGCGTTCAGGGCAACGGCTTCCGCCCAAAAGGTGATGGCCAAACGGTTGTACGTATCCGCATCAAGAATAAGGCTGCCAAGCAGGGCGGTCAGCATGCATATCACCATAATGATTCCGCAAACCAGGTAGATTTTACTGCGAACACCTTTCTTTCCGCCTTTGCCTTTAATTTTCCTCCGGAAAGGTCCGAAGCAGAAATAGGCAAGGATCGCAAAAAGAAGAACTGCCGCGGAATAATGGATGGTGGAATTGATATTCGCCGAGCAGGTTGGACAAGACGTTGGAACGAGTGCTACGATAATGGCTGAAAATCCGGCTACTTTACTGGCGATCGCCTCTCTTAAAAAATGACCGTTGTAGGCCACCAAAAACGATCCCACAATAAATAGCATCCCTACAAATATATCTTGTGCCTCCGTATGATAGGAAACGCTGATAGACCTTAAAGGAGTAGATGCAATAATTGTAACAACATAAGGGAGGCTAAATGCGATAAGTCCTACCAGGAAGCGCAGTGTACGATAATCAAATACAGCATCGTGTTTTTCAGATCCCATATTTCTCTCTGTTTTTTAAAGGTTTACTGGTATATAATTAAAAAAGGGTCAAGACAACTTAAGCGGTTCTTGACGGATGAATGTTAACAATTTTGGATAAATATTTTCCCTGCGATAATTAAACCGAAATTCAGATTCTTTTAAATGCAAATAGAACGTCGACGGATGCATACCCCGGCATTTAACCAGTCGGGTTTTGGCAAACCCCCAGAACCCTTCGATGCCATTGATATGGCTGGACGAGGTGACAAATTCATCGCGGCCATGATCGACCCGAAGGTGGCGGGCATAACCCAGATCCACCAGCCCGTTATAGCCTCTCCATCCATCGGAATGGATGATGCTGTCGGGACTGACTTTGCCTCGAATAACCTTCTGAAGGCTGCTTTTCGAGGCATCCGGGACAATTTCCGTATACACGTTTCCATTGCGTTTAAAGATACCGAAGACGATGGTTTTCCCTCGGGCTCCGCGGCCTCGTTTGCCCTTGGCACGGCGAGCACCGAAGTAAGATTCATCAACTTCAACTTGACCACTGAAGGGAGATTCAGCCTCGCAAAGCTGAGCGATGCGACCGCGAATCGCCTTCAAATACTTGTTCACAGAATTGCGGCTCAGATGAGTCAATTCAGCAATCTGAGTAGCTGTCAAATCCAGACAAAACAGCTTTAAAAGTTGTCTGAATTTGGCTTCCGAAATTCGTGAACGGTAAACATACTTGTTATTAACTGGCATACAACAACTTACAGAAACTTAAATTCTCTTAAGTTGTCTTGACCCTTAAAAAAAACTTTAAAGTCATGGCTCGGACATGTATACAACTATTTGAAAAGCTTTCCGTAGAGTGGTTGGAATTTTAGGATCGCTAACTAACAACTTAAAAATCTGGAAATGAGGGCCATTACATATAAAACATACGGGGGACCGGAAGTACTGAAGATCGAAGAAGTAGAGACACCTGTTCCCGCTGAAGATGAGATTTTAGTGAAAGTTAAAGCAACTACTGTCACATCTGTAGATTGTACTTTTCGGGCGGGAAATGCCACAGCAGCACGACTTTTTACGGGTATCACAAAACCCAAAAATCCAATTTTAGGGAGTGAGTTTTCGGGAGTGGTCGAATCGGTCGGTGAGAAAGTTATATCGTTTAAACCTGGAGATTCTGTGTTTGGCGGTGCTGAGAGATGTCACGCGGAATATGTCTGTGTCAAGGCAGACGCAGCGGTCGCGGAAATTCCGGATGATATGCCATTTGAAGAAGCCGCTGCTGTTCCTTACGGAGTTCTCACTGCGTTGCCATTTCTCCGAGATACGGGTTCCATCAAAGCGGGAGACAAGGTGCTTGTAAATGGAGCCTCTGGTTCTGTGGGGTCGTACGCGGTTCAACTCGCCAAATATTACGGCGCTACGGTGACCGGCGTTTGCAGTACTGCAAATGTAGAGATGGTGAAATCGCTGGGTGCTGATCATGTGATCGATTATAAAAAGGAGGACTTTACATCAACCGGCAAGACGTGGGATATCATCTTTGATGCCGTTGGTAAAAGCTCATTCTCAAAATCAAAAAATGCCCTTACGGATAACGGAATCTATATGACAACGGTGATGAGCGGCACAATTCAGTTGGATATGCTTCGGACCAAGTTCTCATCCAAAAAAGCAAAGTTGTCCTTTACAGGTTTGCGAAAACCGGAGGAGATGCGGAAAGATCTTGAATTTATAAAAGGATTGTTGGATGATGGAAAAATCAATGTGATGATTGATCAGGTGTTTCCGTTTGAGGAGATTCCCAAAGCCCACGAATATGTGGATAAAGGACATAAAAAGGGAAATGTGGTTATCAGGGTAGATCATTAAAAAGGGGATATCATGACTTCAATAAAACAAAAAGCAAGAGTTGCCGGGGTTTTCTATCTGTTAATTTTTATTTGTGCAGGATTTGCGGAGGGATATGTGCGAACGGGAGTGTTTGTTCCGGGCGATCCGTTAGCTACTGCACAAAATATTCTAGCGTCAGAAGGGCTCTTCCGATTGGGTTTAGCGAGCGATCTCTTGGCATTTGTGTTTGATGCGATTGTAGCCGTTTTGTTATATGTGATTTTGAAACCGGTTAGTAAAACGCTTTCGTTGATGGCAGCATCATTTCGATTGATTGCACATCCGGCTATCGGTAGTTTAAATATGTTGAATCATTACGCAGCCCTTGCCGTTTTGGATGGAACTTTTGTGGTAACACAACCGGAATCATTTTCACTCTTTTTTTTGAACCTTCATTCAACCGGATATTTGGTTGCCGGAGTATTTTTTGGAGTTCATTTGTTGATTCTGGGGTATTTGATTGTAAAATCTGAACTGTTTCCGACCGTACTTGGATGGTTACTTGGAATTGCTGCGTTTGGCTATTTGGTGGAATCATTCGGTAGCTTTTTGGTTCCGGCTCATGCAGATATCTACACAATGATTGTGACAATTACAGCCGTGGTGGGTGAGATATCATTTACGATATGGCTTTTGGTAAAAGGAGTAAGAAATTCGGAGTTTGACTCATAAATCAATCAGAAATGATAGACAATCTATTCAAAGAAGAGTAAATTTATAGAAAGAGATGTTCAACAATTGTTTATTTATAAATGATGAAAATCCCTCTCGACACAGAGTAGGGTGGAGAGCGTCAACAATTACTAAAATTAGAGAGGTTGGTTATGAAAGATAAAGCACAACAATCGGGTACCGGCGGTGCAGTTTATGGATTGGGATTTATTGGAGCTTTGATTTACTATATCTCAACGGCAACAGGTTTTTGGGTTGGTGTATTGGGTGTTTTGAAGTCGATGATCTGGCCGTTGTTCTTTGTGTATGAAGGATTGAAATATTTTGGGGCGTAGAGATTCAGTTTTAAATGAATTGATCTATTTCAAGCGAAGTGCGTCTTTTACGACATCCAAGAATGAGCCTTGATCTTCCAGGATATCCTCAGGTTTCAAGACTTCCAGTTTTCGCGATCCGCGATAGAAAAAGTAGAGACTGATGGCCATCACCGTATGTGCGAGATCAAGGTGATTAAACCAGGTATGGAGTCCTACCCCGCTGGTATAAAAATAGGCGGCGAGGGTGGCAAAAATCACAGAGAGAAAAATAATCCGGCTTCCCTCATTTCTTGATTTCCAATAGACCCAAAAATGAAGCGGGAGCACAATCAATCCCAAACCATATGCGGAATGAACCTGAATGTAGAAAAAATTGAGTGTATAAAAGGAGATGACAGCAAAGGTAAGAAGCTCAACCACATTTGCCACACCTAAAAACTTTGCAAACTTTTTGTTGATAATAGGGGCCGCGTGCATGATGGATGCGCGTTCGATCGACATCACAGAAAGCATACTGATAAGCCACCCGGGAAGTTTCCAAGTTAGCCCAACGGCATATTGAAAAGCGTGTCCCAAAATTCCGCCCAAAAATGTTGCCAGCGCCATGATGATGAAGTAATAGCGCATCAACTTGTGGACTTTTCCCTGTTTATTGAGTTTTACCAGTTTGATAAACGCATACACACAAACGGCCGTGATCCAAAAATCGGTGAATGTAACCATCGGTTCCATGATGGTCACACCAAAGAGATCGATGGATGGCTGGGTTGGGGTTGTAGATGTCTGCATAGCTGAACCTAATACACCAATTTTCAGTGAAAGAAGCAATTAGGATTTGATTAAGATTACCACAGAAGCACGGAAAATTTCGGAGATTTTGCTTGTTGTCTGTTTCTCTGAATCTACTTTAAAAATGTGAGGTGAGCAGCTACGGTGTCTCAAGGGTGAGTTTTGGGATCTTCTTGGTATTTCTAGTCTCATTTGAAAGATTACAACTTTTGAAAGTAATCTCGATTTTGGAGAGCATCTTTAACCAATTCAGTCAACAGATCACTCAATTTATCTTCAAAGAAATGGTTCAACAGATCACTCTCTTCTGAGGAATCAAATACAAGTGACGTTCCTATCTTCAGAAACAGTTCCGGTTTATCTGATTTTGAATGATCGAAATAGATTCCGATTGGTAGTACATCCACATCCGGGCATTGACTGGCAATCCAACCAAGACCTTTTTTGAAATCCGGCTTATCTGTTGAAAAGGGGACGATTTTCCCTTCAGGATAGATGAATAAAGAGGAATGAGGTCGCTTCATTGAATCTACAGCATAGCGCAGCGAGCGTACCGCAGATCGTGGATTTTCGAGGTTCACTGAAAATGCTCCGATTCGCTTGAAAAGTCCGTGCTCTCGCATCTGTTTATCTTCCATCATCGCTCGTGCATTTTGGTGAAATAGTTTTCGGTTGAGCAGGAGTGGAATCAGACCATCCCACCATGAAGTGTGGTTTAAATAGTAAATTGTTTTGCTTTTGGTGCTTGGTTGATATCCTTTATCAACCCAAATATTTTTGAACCGACGCCGGAAAAGCGATCGCATGTACAGATCAAACAGGAAAATAAACCAACGTGATTCCTGAGCCGGTATGAATTCAGTTTCAGATTTTTTCAAAAGACAAATAGGTGTTAAGCTCAGAATGTGTTTTTGTCATTCAGGCCTTGAGCGGAATCATCATTTGAGAAGAAGTTAGGAGATTCAGAATCAAGTTCAGAATGACTTAAAAATGATATTTTTTTGCAAAAAAAGTAATATAACTTATGGAATTGATAAACAGAGAAATTGCAGATTATACGGAATCGTTCACATCCGAAGAGTCTAAAATACTCAAAGAGTTGGTTCGGGCCTCAGAAAGAGAGTTGGAATATACCGATATGCTGAGTGGTCCGCAGGTGGGAGCGCTGCTAAAAATGTTAGTCCAGATTTCCGGAGCAACACGAATCCTGGAGATCGGCACATTTACCGGTTATTCAGCAATCTGGATGGCTGATGCACTTCCGGATGATGGCACACTGATCACCCTCGAAATGAATGAGCGATACCGGGATATCTCAAAGCCTTTTTTTGAACGTGAGGAATATCGAAAAAAGATCAAGCAGAAAATGGGCAATGCCTTAGAAGTAATTCCAACTCTATCCGGAAAATTTAATCTGATCTTCCTCGATGCCGATAAAATCAGTTACCCGACTTATTACGAAATGCTTAAACCTAAATTAAAATTGGGTGGAATATTTGTGATAGACAATATGCTTTGGGGCGGAGACGTGCTGCGTCCGAAAGACGAAAAATCCAGAGCAATTCATAAACTGAGTAAAATAATTCGGGATGATAAAGATGTAGATCAGGTAATGATTCCGCTGAGAGATGGGATTACAATTGTGAGGAAGCATTAGAAAAGTCCCCCTTCTTTAGAGGGGATTTAGGGTGTGTGTTAGGTTGTCCAAGTCATTGGTAATAAATGCAATAAAGCACAAGCGAGAGGCTTGCGCCATCTCAAAAAAAGGAAGTAAAATATGTTGAGTTACTTAATCATCCAGCTATCTCCCGGTTCAAGAATGTGATATTTCTTCTTCAAAGCTTCTGAGAGACGTTTTTCCACTT
>CAYRDO010000018.1:0-1614 GCA_964422985.1 uncultured Rhodohalobacter sp.
CGTGGAATTAAGATGCAGGCTCTCAAAGACAATGAAGATATTATCGAAAGTCTTGAGAACAGAATTATCGGTCGGGTGTCTATGCACGAGATCCGCGACCCCATTAGTGATGAGCATATCTGTGATGCGAATGAATTGATTACAGAGAAAATCGCTAAGAAGGTTGCAGAAACCAGCATCGAAGAAGTTGAAATTCGTTCCGTACTGACTTGCGAAACCGAGCGTGGTGTTTGTGCTAAATGCTACGGACGTGATATGTCGCGTAACGAACTTGTTCAGGTGGGTGAAGCTGTGGGTGTTATTGCAGCGCAGTCCATTGGTGAGCCGGGTACTCAGTTGACACTTCGAACGTTCCACGTTGGTGGTACGGCTTCTCGTCTTGAGTCTGACTCTCAACACAAAGCGAAGTTCGATGGAAAAATCGAATTCGAAAATGTACGTGTTGTAGAATATGATGACGGCGAAGAGATCCACAATGTGGTCTTGAGTCGTGCGGGTGAAATGAAGATTATCGGTGAAGATGGAAAAATTCTGAATACGTACAATGTACCTTATGGTTCAGAAATGCTTGTTGAAGAGGGCGACAAAGTTCCGAAAGGAATGCCTCTCTGTAAGTGGGATCCATATAACGCGCTGATTTTCAGTGAACTTGATGGTAAGGTTGAGTACAAGGATATCATCGAAGAGATTACATACACCGCTGATACCGATGCTCAAACCGGACACAGGGAAAAAGTGATTATCGATTCTCGTGACCGGTCACTTGTACCTACTCTTGTAATTAAAGGCAATGATGACCGAATTCGTGAAAACACGCTTCCCGTAGAAACACATATTGTTGTGGACGACGGTGAGAAAGTTCAGGCCGGTCAGGTTCTGGCCAAGATTCCGCGAGCCGCTTCCAAATCGAAAGATATTACCGCCGGTCTGCCGCGTGTAACCGAGCTGTTTGAGGCGAGGTCACCAAGCGATCCGGCTACCGTATCCGAGATTGACGGTATCGTGAGAATGGGCGGTAGAAAACGAGGTTCTCAAGAAGTGATTGTTGAGAGTAAAGACGGTACAGAAGAGAAGAAATATTTGATCTCACTGTCTAAGCATATCCTCGTTCAGGAAAATGACTTTGTGAAAGCAGGTCAGGCACTTTCCGACGGAACCATTCCGGCCCAGGAAATTCTCAATATTCTTGGACCATTCGCTGTACAGTCGTACTTGGTGAATGAGATCCAGGAGGTTTACCGACTGCAGGGTGTGAAAATCAATGACAAGCACATTGAAGTTATTGTGCGCACCATGATGCAGAAGGTTGAGGTAACCGATCCCGGTGATACAATGTTCCTTGAAGGTGACAAAGTTGACCGATTCGAGCTGAACAACAAGAATGATGAATTGATCGGTAAGTTTGTTGTTACGGATCCGGGCGGAAGCGATCTGAAACGAGGTACTATTCTCGACAGACGTGAAGTTCGTGAACACAACAACGAAATGATCAAAGAAGGTTTAGACGAATTACAAACACGTGAAGCGGAGCCGGCCATATCGAAACCGATTCTGCTTGGAATTACGCGTGCGTCGCTTTCTACTGAAAGTTGGTTGTCTGCCGCATCCTTCCAG
>CAYRDO010000018.1:1624-3947 GCA_964422985.1 uncultured Rhodohalobacter sp.
TACAAAAGTACTTACACAGGCATCGATCGAGGCGAAGAAAGATTTCCTCCGCGGCCTGAAAGAGAATGTAATTGTGGGCCACAAAGTACCTGCCGGTACAGGACTGCAGAAATACGAAGAACTCATTGTTGGTTCGAAAGCAGATCTCGACGAGCAGGATGAGGATATCCAAAAAGTGTTCGAAACACTTGGAGCGGATAATCCGGAAGCGGAAGAAGAAAACGAATAAACGAATAGAAAAACGAAAAGCCCTGATGAAAGTCAGGGCTTTTTTGTTTTAGGGAAATAAGTTTTAAAAATAGAAATCCGCGAAGTCTTTAAGACTTCGCGGATTTTTTATATAGAGTAGATTTTTCATTAGAGTTCTTTTTTGGATCTCATTCCGAAGCTTCTGCTTCGGAATGCCAAGAAGAAGCTCTGATTCTCAGCAAAAGAAAGGTAATAAATCCGGAACGCGCATAGATAAATAGAAGCGGAGCTTCTACAGATGATTCTGAAGAAGATCTTCGGAACCAATATGAAAAGGAAGACGTTTGCGCTATTAGATTCTAATTTCTTTTCGATTTCTCAATATTTTCAAGAAGAGTTTCAGCTTCTTTGATGAGATCATCGGCGCGTTTTTTAGCATCAGTTACAACATCATCACCTTTTTGTTTCGCATCCGAAGAATATTTCTCTTTCTCATTCTGAAGCTGTTTTATCATCCTGTTGATCTCATCAACATACTTACTCAGCTGGTATGATAGCCGTCCACGGGTGTTTGATCCCGAATCGGGCGCATAAAGAAGAGCAGCTATAGTACCTAAAGCTGCTCCGGTTATTAATCCAAGTGCAAAATCTTTTCCTGATTTACTCATAATAGATAAATTGTTTTAAATATTTCTTTTAAAATATAAAATCCTGAACCAAATAAATAGAATTCACTCTTTCTAGATTCTATACATTCATTATATTTCAAACAAGATAAAACCCAAAAATATTATCCATTATGAAATTTTTTATCGACACAGCCGATCTAGAAGAAATTAAGGAAGCTAATGAACTTGGCGTACTTGATGGTGTAACTACAAATCCCAGTCTTTGCGCAAAAATTGGCGTAACCGATTTTGAAGGTCATATTGCAAAAATTTGTGATATGATTGAGGGTGATGTATCTGCCGAAGTGATCTCAACCGAATACGCTGACATTATTGCTGAGGGACGAAATATTGCATCCATTGCAGATAATGTTGTCGTTAAAGTTCCTCTGATCAAAGACGGAATCAAAGCAATAAAAACTTTCAGTGAGGAAGGCATTAAAACCAATTGCACGCTCTGTTTCTCAGCCACTCAAGCGATGATTGCTGCAAAAGCCGGAGCAACATACATATCACCATTTATTGGCCGAGTAGATGATATCTCCAACGATGGAATGACAATTATCGAAGATATAGTGCAGATCTATGATAATTATGGTTTCGAAACAGAAATTCTTGCAGCAAGTATTCGTCATCCAATGCACGTACTTGAAGCTGCACGTCTTGGTGCCGATGTTGCAACAATGCCATTGAATGTAATTGAGCAATTACTCAAGCATCCCTTAACTGATACCGGTCTTGAACGATTTATTGCAGATTGGGAGAAACTCCAGGAAAGTCTGAAGAAGTAATTTTTCAAAAACCTCAGCTGATGGTCAAAGTATTTCGGATGTAATTCCTGTATTGGTGTCAAGGATGAGTAGTCCTTCGCTGGAATCATCCATTTGAGCAAGAAGTAACCCCCGTTCATTCCAAATGGAGGAATTTCCTGCACATTCTTGTCCATCAGCTATTCCAATGCTGTTAACCATCAGAACGGCCATGGAATATTGTTCTGCAAGTTTAACGAGTCGTTCCTTTGCTTTATCAATTCCATTTTTGAATTTTGCTACGCTTGCAATATAAATGGTGGCCCCGTTCTCTAATGCATTCTTACTATGTGCAGGGATTGATATTTCGTAACATATTGCAATGGCAATTTTATGCTCTTTGATTTGAAGCAGTGGAGATTTCTTTCCTGCTACAAAATATGGTTCCTCATCTTCATGTAAGTACTGTTTTGAATAGACCCGGCGTGTTAAATTAGGATGAAACAGGATCATACTGATGTAGATTCCATTTTCATGCCGTGTAGGTGCTCCAACTCCAATAATAATATTTGATGAGTCACTGATCTTTTGAAAAGGTTTCAGTCTTTTATCATTCTGGTTAATTGCTAACGCCTTCGCTAAAGTGGGTTCATAACCGGTTAAAGACAACTCTGGAAAAAAAATAGCCTCTGCTCCAAGCGAAGAAGCCAATTTTAC
>CAYRDO010000018.1:3957-32218 GCA_964422985.1 uncultured Rhodohalobacter sp.
TAATATGATTTTCAATATTCTGGAGAATATCACCAGTGACTGGCTTAACCTGAGCAACACAAATTTTCATATAGATGATGAGCTAATAAGGGATCCGGGAAAAACCAAAAAACCTAAACCCCAAAAATGGGTTCGTCAATATTATGAAAATTTAAAGTATGTGTAAATAGTTGAGAAAAGTGATTTTCTATTTATCACCCTTCACCTTCATATCCAGCGTGTAAATAGCCGTACTCGCTGTGATAAAAAGAGTTTGATTATTCTCTCCACCAAAAGTTACATTTGCCGTCCAATTCTGAGGAACCGGGATATGTTCGATCTGCTCTCCGGCTGGATTAAAAACAGTAACCCCTTTGCCAGTGAGATATAGATTTCCCTGATCATCAAGGGTCACTCCATCGGATCCCATTTCAGTGAACAGCGTTTGATTTGTCAGGTAGCCATTATCCTGATCAATTTGATAGGAATAGGTTTTCCCGTCCCCGATATCAGCTACGTATAACATTATCCCATCCGGCGTTCCGATAATTCCGTTTGGCTGAACAAGATCATCAATCACAATAAAGAGATCTTCCCGGTCAGGTGTGAGATAATACACACGTTCTTCCTCGATCTCTTTTTCAGTTCTCTCCCAGTACTCCCGTTGGTAGTATGGATCAGTGAAATAGATGCCCCCATCCGGATCAATCCAAAGATCATTCGGGCCATTCAGTCGTCGGCCATTGTATCCATCAACAAGAACAGAAACTTCTTTCTCAGGAGTGATTGACCATAACTCGTTTTCATTATCAGCGCAGGACAACAAGTTTCCATTGTCAGCGAAGTAGAGACCGTTGGAGCGGCCGGATTCATCCATGAATAATGTTAACTCTCCATCGTTCCCATAGATCCATATATCGTTATTTGGTTGATCTGTGAAATAAATATTTCCATCACTGTCAGCAGCCGGTCCCTCGGTAAAGGAAAACTGATCAGAAATAAGATTCAGTTCTGCGCCATCCTCAATAACCGAACTTTGTGCTTTCACTGATAGATGCATAAAAAAAATGAATGTGATGAATAGTAGAATGGTTCTGGTCATAGTTTAATCCTCTGTAGCTTCAGTAATATTTATATCTGTGTTGGGAATGTACCAAACATTTTTTTCCAGATCGACACCGCCGTTCATTTGCTCCTGAACAACACGATCTACAATAAAAACACCTTTTTCCGCCATATTTTCAAACGTATCAATCCCGTTGTTTGGAAAATTCCGGCGAGTTCTATGAATATTATACTGTCTCGAAAATGTGCGGCCGAAAGCCTCTTCAACTCCATCTTTTCCAAGCATAAAGCCCAGAAGTCCCGCCCAGGTTGCGGTCGGATTATCGGAGTCCCAACCGGCCAAAGAACCAATTTTGATTGTTTCTTTAAGATCTCCTTCCCCATAAAAAAGACTGACTAAACTCGCACCAAAATTAATACCTGCAGCAAAACATCCGCTGCATGTTGGCTCTCTCGATGAAACATCATATCCATCGGCTTCCTCAACCTGGTATCGTTGATAGAGATTGTCTCGCACCTCTTCCCATGTCACTCCGCTTTCATATTGATTTTTCACAAAATCGTACATTTTACGAGAATAGGACTCTGCCGGTAAGTGGTTAGAAGCCTTCTCAGCCATCCACATTACTTTTTCATTCATGGATAGATTTTCGTCCACGCGTGAAGCCAGTGAGTGCATAATCACATAAAATTCGGAGATCCAGGCAGCGTTTTCCCGGGCCGTTGTTCGAATGGGCAAGTATGCTATTTGAAGGGCTACATTTGGCTGAGTGGGAGCAAACAACCCAAAAATTTCTGTGGTGAGCTGCGCATCAATCATCTCAAAATTGGGGTTTAATTCAGGATCGCTCGTAGCCGGCGGAACTTGACCATCAAGCATCAAATTAAGTGCGGTTTGATTAGATACCCAAAGGTAATTTTCCTCTTCATGTTTGATATGTTCGAGCCATCCGTCGCGAATCTGCTTGCCAGTCAGCATGCTGGTTTCATAAGAAAAAAGAAGATGCTGATAGATGTATTCGATATCGGTATCATCATCGGCTCCCCAAACTTCTCCTTCATCTCTGAAAACAAAGTCGATAGTAGGGGAGATACTACTCGGCTCATCCGAAAAAATACTGGCTTGATCCGGTTTCCCCCAGTCCTCACGAGTGTAAAAATCTCCCGTTTTAATATCACCTGTATTGCCAATCTTATCCATCTCCGTCACAAGGCCGGTCCAGTTGGCGATGTTTTGAGCCAGCCAAAAGCCGTAAAGTTTATTAGCATATGCAGACCTCGAAATTTCTATATCCGATTCTTTGGGTTGATAATTCTCATATTCAAAATTTGTATTGACCAGTGATGTTTCTGGTGAATTTTGATTTTCTGATTCATTTTGTTGGCATGATGAGAATAGAAAAAGACTCATCAAGAAAAGTAAGAGTGTTCCAGAATGTAGGTTTTTCATAATCTGTTCCTTGATCTAATTTGAAGCCTTTGAGATAAAATCCTGAATTTCTTTTTGATTTGGAATAGATGGCTGAGCTCCCATTTTGGTCACGGAGATTGCGGCGGCGGCGTGAGCCAACCGGATTGCTTCTTCAATTGATTTTCCATCAGCCAACCCTACTGCAAGTGTACCATTAAAAGTATCTCCGGCAGCGGTGGTGTCTTCTGCGTCTACCTTAAATCCGGGAATAATTTTTTGAATGGTTTCACTCATCACGAAAGCGCCGTCAGCGCCAAGAGTAAGAATTACAGTTTGAACTCCCTTTGAGAGTAAGATTTCAGAAGCTTTTTTTGCTGATTTTTCATCTTCAACGTTGATACCCGTCAACAGTTCGGCTTCTGATTGATTGGGTGTAAGGATATCAACTTTTTGAAGTAAATCATCATCAAGTTTTTGAGCGGGAGCCGGGTTCAAAATAACTTTCACTCCATTTTGATTCGCAATTTTTATTGCTGCTTCTATCGTTTCAAGAGGTGTCTCCAATTGTGTTAACAGGATATCTCCATTGGCAATTACCCGTTCAATTTCTTTAATTTTTGATGGAGACAATGTACCATTCGCCCCGGATGCCACGGCAATACTATTCTCGCCATCATCTCCCACAAAAATAAGTGCCACTCCTGAGGGAGATTCATTATCCACGAAAATATAGTTTGTGTTAATGCCCTCTTTTTTAAATCCTTCAATAGCTTCTTTGCCGAGGTTGTCATTTCCGGTATTTGCGATGAAAATCACATCTCCGCCACTGCGTGCCGCAGCCACTGCTTGATTCGCTCCCTTACCTCCTGCAGCTTTCACAAACTTGCCTCCAAGAATAGTTTCGCCGGGGGCCGGAATTCTGGGCACTTTTACGATCATGTCTGTATTGGAGCTGCCGAGAACAATTATTTTACCCATAGAGTGTAATTAAGCGATTCTTGCATAAATCAAAAGTCCTAACCCTACCAAAAAGAATAGAAACATGAAGGTCAGGAGTGTGTTGGTTCCTTTGGGTGCATCTTCAAACTCTTTCCAGATAAATACTCCCCAAATGGCGGCGACCATGGTAGCACCTTGTCCAAGTCCGTAGGAGATTGCATCGCCGGCTACTTCTGAGGTATAGTTCGATAATACCATACCAATACACCAGATTGCACCGCCAAGTAATCCACCCAAATGACGTTTCGTATTTCCTTCGGAGAAGTACTGCGAATATTTTACTTTATTTCCCGAGAACGGTTTGGCCATGGCCCAGCTATTCCAAAGAAAATTGGAGAGAAACAGCCCGATGGAGAAGACAAATACTGCTGCAAACGGCTCCATTTTACCGGGCTCCGGATTGCTGAAATCAACAGCAATGGCAACCTGCACGAGATAGAAAAATAATCCCATTAACAATCCGCCAATAATGGAAATTACAATTCCCTTTGTGGATGTACTTGAATCTTGCTGCGGTAGCCTTCGATAGGCAATTGCATCGATAATGATGGCAATCGTTACAAACGTCACTCCGGAAAATATCAAAACAGCGTTGCCGGTTGGGTCTGCAATGTAATTGATGATTGTTCCTTCAACAAGAGCAATCCCAATTCCAATTGGAAAAGCAATGGCCATTCCTGCGATGTCGATGGCAGCTACAATTAAAATATTTGCCAGGTTAAAAACAGCTCCGCCGAGCATCGCAAATAAAATCGCGTAGGCCGATGCCTGGAAAAGATCTTCAGTGAATCCACGTCCAACCGTTCCCATACTTCCAACAGTGAGGCCGAAGAGAAGAGCCATCAGGATGATTCCGAGTGAATAATCCCAATAGTAGAGTTGAAATGGCCATTTATCACCGCTGACAAGCTTTTGGGTGTTTGCCCAGGAACCCCAGCTTAACATCGTGATCACCAGTAGAAAAACAGCAAGCGGGTAGGATTCTAATCCAATCATGTAGGTAGAGTTTGTTAGTATTAAGATTCACCATCGAAGAAGGAAGAATCAACAAGATTTATTCAGAGGGGTGACCCGAATACGGTCGAAATTCAGATTTTTTTAATTCTAAAATAGTCTAGGGTAGCCATCCCCCAGGGCCCCTTCAATTGGAGATTATTCACTTTGCATCGTTGAATAAAAATCTTCGAGGATGGCTTCCTTATCAAAGTTTTCCCAAATGGTGATGGTTCGCTCATTATTGGGACGCTCTTCCCAATTTTCGCCATCTACAATTGGAGCCGGGATTTCAGTTGTTTCACCCCAGTTCGGATTCTTTAGGATAGCCACAGCCACCATATCAAAAAGTGCCCGTGCCGGCGGGTCTCCATGCAATTCAATTTCTGAAAATAAGTTGACCGAATAATCTCCAAAATTAGTGAATTCACCTCCATGGCGTCCTGTGACAGAATCTACTTCAGGACCGGCTCCGGGCATGTTTTCTTCGATGTCAGCAGGTGTTGCACGAACGGCATCTGTACCACTTGGCTCTCCATATCGTACTGTCACGATTTCAAAAGGGACGTCTTGGTTAAGGACATAATTCAGAGATGGAATGTCATTTTCTTGATTATACTCACCGGGTTCCGGGTAATTCGATCCAAGCCATACAATTCGCACATTTTCTTTGATATCCGGTGCTTTTTCAAGAGCCAGGGCGATGTTGGTTAATTTTCCAACCGGCAGGAGTACAAGCTTTTGACCTCTGGGTTTTCGGGCTTCTTCTATGATGAATTCTACAGCGGCATGGCCATCGTATTCAGGTTGATTCAAATTTGATTGTATCTCTTCAAAATCACCATTCGCACCGGGAAGCAATGGAATTTGACCCATCACATCTGTCAGTTTCATCACCCGTTCTGCTTCCGCAACTTGTTGGTCAATAGCTCCTCCGCTATTTGTAGCATTCACGGTTACCCCGATGGTATTGAATACCTCTTCATTAAAAAAGAGATATGCCATTGCGTGTTGATCATCCAACTCATTGTTGGCATCCGTATCGATGATAATTGGAATCAGGCTATCTTCGGTATCTGATGAAGTTGGTTGTTGAGCAGTATCAGAACCATTTTGTTGTGAGCAACTGATTAAAAAAAAGAGACAAGTACAAATGAAAAGCTTATTAGTCATTGAGCAGAAAGTAGTTTAGTGCATGTTTTTGGCAGAATGAATATCAGACTATAATCAATAAATCGATCTAACTTTGCAAGTGAATGAAAAAATCGGAAGCCTTTGAGCTTTTTAAAGCAAAAATAATGCATGATAAAAAAGAGTGGGGTGTTAATATCGAATTGTTAGATAAGAATAATATTTAAATCACAAAAAAATGAAGCTTCAGAAATTTAAATGGGTATACCCGGTTCTTCTTGCTGCCTTAATCCTCAGTGCTTGTAGCGGAGATAATCCCGCGGGACTCGAAAAAAACGAGCCGGACAGCAATAAACCTGTCTCTGAAATTCCGGCTGTTGATCAATTGATAAATCAAATTATGACGAAATACTCCATTCCGGGGGCCGCGCTTGCCATCAGTGAGGACGGAAAAATGGTGTATAGCCGCGGCTACGGATACGCTAATATGGAGCAAAATATTGAAGTGACGAACGAACATGTATTCCGTATTGCCAGTTGCAGTAAAACATTTACGGGTGCATCTGTTATGAAGCAGATTGAGGAAGGCCAACTTTCCTTTTCGGATAAAATTTTTGGAGAAGGATCTATTCTTGGACCAAGTTTTGGTAATAAATCATATAGCAATAGAGTATTGGCTATTACACTGGAAGATCTTCTCCATCATACCATTGGAGGATGGGGAGTGAGCAGTGGGGGAGATCCGATAGATTATTATCCTGCATTAGATGATTCTGAGTTTATCGGTTATGTGCTGGATAATTGGGACCTTTCCTATGAACCCGGTACTCAATTTGTTTACAGTAATATGGGGTACTATCTCCTTGCCAGGATCATTGAAGAAGTATCAGGAAAATCGTATGAAAAATATTTGCAAGAAGAACTTATGGGAAATGGTGCACTCTCTTCGCTGCATGTAACAAATTTTGATATCAACGACAGGCAACCCAAAGAAGTAGAATACTACGGGCAGGGATCTGAAGATCAATATGTGTACACCATTGCAGACAGAAGAGATGGAGATGCAGGAGTGGTGATTTCGGCTGAGGATCTCCTGAAATTTGTGAATGCAATTGATGGTTTTAGCACCCGACCAGACATTTTGAATTCAGAAACATTAAATAAGTTTACGGAACCAAGTTCTGTAGGGGGTGGATATGCAGCAGGTATTTCAAATTGGCAGGCGCAAAATGTTTGGTTCCACTATGGATCGCTACCAGGCACGCGAACTGCTTTTATGAGGCATCAGAACGGAAAAAACATTGTGTTGTTATTTAATTCGCGAGCCGTAGGCACTGATCAGTTTGCATTCGACATTCAGGATGCATTACTGGAAATATTGAATAACAATCAAATAGATTATCCGGATATTGATCTTTTTGAGAATTGATACAAGCTTGTTAAATCAATTTTATCCTCAAATAATAAGAATATGGGTTGGTATAACCGCATCTGGTTAAGCCATTTTTTTGGCCGCTATCATCATGTGAGGGCTGATTGAGAGTAGATTTGAGTCCGTTTCAGTCATTCGAATCAACCCATAAAGTCTCTCTTTCTTTTTATCATCAGATATATTTACAAAATAATCCTTATCCAGCCACGCGACTCCTTCAATGGCAAATGTGTTGATGTATTCCAAACCGGCCGCAAGAACTTCCTCTTTTAATTCCTCCGGTTTATGATAGTAGGCCCGGGTAAAAAGTCCCGGCAAGCTTTCCGGTGGTTGGTGGATTCCATTGTTCAACTCCTGTTTACACATCTTAAAAAAATCGTCATCATGAATATGCCCCTGGAGTAACCCTACCAATAGTGAAGCCGTGTAATTGATTGCGAAGCCCAGGAGTACTCCATCAGGTTTAAGAACGCGCTTTGCTTCAACAATTGCTTTTTTTCTATCTGATTTTTCCTGAAGATGGTACAACGGTCCATGCAAGATTACCAAATCTGCAAAGTTATCCTGAAAGTCGAGATTTTGAGCTTCACCCAAAAGAACTTTGAAACTATTTTCTAAACTTTCGGCCCTTTTTTTGGCTTCTTTGATATGTTTTGAAATCGGCTCAACTAAAGAAACATCATGGCCTTTTTTGGAAAGCCATTCAGCATATTTACCCGTTCCGCCTCCTACATCAATTACGACGGCTTTTGCAGGCGGAAGAAATTTTTCAATAAGCTCTTTATTTCTCGTGAATTCGAGGGTTCCCAATCCGGTACTCAGTCGGTCTTCTTCAGACACCTGATTATAAAAATCTTCAATCTCTTTATTTATTAGTCTCTTTTTAGTCATTTATTCGATGGTTTTTCTCTCCTCATACACTTCTCCGGGAATCACGGCCCCGGAAGAATTTCCAAAACTATTTCGGATGAACGTAAGAATATCGGCAACTTCCTGATCATTTAGTTGCTGAAAAGCCGGCATTTCCTGATTGTACGTTTCTCCGTTCACTTCAATCGGTTCAGAAAGGCCAAGTAGAATGGTTCTGATCAAGCGTGCTTTGTCGCCCGTTACCCATTCTGTTTCAGACAAGGGCGGATACATGTCTGCGGAACCCTGACCTTCGGGACCATGACAAACCTGGCAATGCTGAACATATAATTTTTGTCCCGCCGCGAACTCCTGTTCATCTACCTGGTGATTCCAGTTTTCGCTGATCAGATCAAGTGGTTCGGTATTCTCTTTGAGAACGGGTAGCGATGAATCGATCTTTTCTCCCTCTCCAAGAGTCCTGATTCGAATAATCTGATCGCCACCTTCAGGAAGTTGATCATACATCCAGGGTTGAAAACGAGGATGCCAATCCGTGTTACTTGTGCTGAAATAGAGGCTTCCCTCGGGCGATGCTGATACATCCCGAATTCGGCCAAACTCTTTTTGAAAATAGATATGCTCTTCGGTGATTTCCTGTCCGTCATCACTCAGGTTTAAAACCCGCAGTGCACGTCCTTTCATGTTTGCGGCCACCAAACTTTGCTCCCATTCCGGTATGGACGGATTGTTGATATATGCCAATCCCGCAATAGCGATTGTAGGAGTCCAGGCCATCAGCGGTTCGTTGATTTGAAATTCAGCGCAGTAATTTTGCTCAAAATCTTCATCACAAAAACCCTGAACATCCGGCCAGCCATAATTTCCATCTTTTTCAATCAGGTTGATCTCATCATCGTTATTAGGTCCGTGTTCGGTACTGTAGAATGAACCGTCATCAGAAAAAGCAAGCCCCTGTGGATTTCTATGTCCACGCGACCAAATCGGGCTGCCCGGAATAGGGTTATCCCCGGGAATGGAGCCGTCCAGATTCAACCGCAAAATTTTCCCCACAAGGGTTGAATCATTTTGGGTTTGATTCGGTTGTCCCGCATCGCCCATTGAAAAGAAGAGTTTATTATCAGGAGAAATAATAAGTCTTGATCCGTTGTGATAGGTATTTCCGGGTATACTGTCGAGCAAAATTTCTGGATTGATGAGAGTATCACCGTTGAAGGAGTATCGAACAATTCTGGATTGGACTTCCTCTTGAAGTTCGTCGTTATTGGATTGAAAAGTGTAGTGTAAAAAGACGGACGATTCATCCGGATGAATCGCCATCCCCAACAGACCATACGATTTTTTATAAAGCAGACCGGGAATTTCTAGCACTTTCTTTTTTTCAAGCGATTCTAAATCCATCCGATAAACGAAGCCACTTTGTTCAGTAAACCAAAGTTTTCCCGGAACAGACGAATCAACATCCCAGGGAACTCCAAGGCTATCGGCCACCTCTTCGAGAATCAATGTAGAATTTTCCAGTTCAAGATAGGCGAGAGGTTTGTCACTATTTGTTTCTTGATCATTACAAGAGATTGTAAAAAGACAGACCAGTATGGATAGTAAAAAATATTTCAAGATTGATGGGTTAATTTTGAGATCTCCTTGCAAACGTTTGACCCACTTCAACAAAGTGGAATTTAATTACTATCGTTACGTGATTGAATAAATACTTACCAATATTCCTTGACCAGGCTAATTTTATCTTCTTTGAAACCAAATAAAATGAGTAAGCCCACATTTTCACTTGGCATCCAAAGCCCTTCATTATCAATTGTGCCGTAACCATATTCTACAGCCATATGGGTTTTACCATGGATCATTTTTGTGATCTTTATAGATTCATTGGCACCTTTTTTATACGCACCGCGATTCAGATTTGAGATAAACGCTTCTTTCCACGACTCGAAATCAAAATCTGCCTGATACTCCACATGCTCATATTTTACATCCGGGTGAAAGATTTGAAATAGGGCGTCAATATCTTCCGCATTTGACCCTTCTCTAAAAACGACATCCAAATTATTAAAATAAGCGCGGACGAGTTTTTCTTTGCAATTACCGTCACAGTTTTTAGCAAATGAATTGACAGAGGCAAATACTATAAGTATTAAAAAAAGATATTTCTTCATCACTTTAATTTCTTCGTTGATCTAAAGAAGCTTATGTCTAACAAGGAAATAGGGAAAGAAATACTGATTTGCAAAAAGATCCGCGAAGATCTTGCCTAAACTCACTCCAACTCATTCAATAAATCGTTCAAATTTAATGGCCGGGTATACATCTCTAAGGAGCCATCCGATTTTTTGGGCCATTTGTTTCTGGGGCGATCCCAATATAATTCGACTCCGTTTTCATCCGGATCGTCGAGATAAATTGCTTCAGAAACCCCGTGATCAGACGCGCCAATCAACGGATAGCCCGCTTCCTGAAGTCGTTGAAAAACGATCGCCAAATCTTTTCTGGTAGGATAGAGAATAGCCGTATGAAAAAGTCCGCAAGATTTTTGATCAGCCGGCGGACCATTTTTACTATGCCAGGTATTGAGCCCGATGTGGTGATGATACCCACCTGCAGAAATGAACGCTGCATCGGTTCCATACATCGTCATGAGCTCAAACCCCAAGAGGCCACAATAGAAATCGAGAGCTTTCTCGATGTTGGATACTTTCAGGTGGATGTGACCGATCCGGGTTTGTCCCGGAATTTTATAACTGCTGTCTAATGCCATAGATCTGAAAATTGGCGGTTGCGCTACACTCCCAACATCGGCAAATGTTTAATCTTATGATATCTCAATGCTAATGTGATGCAATGTCTTAGTTCTAACTCCGGGATCTCTTCAGAAATATTGAAAATAATTGCTCGGTTTCCTTCAAACTGAAATTTGTCTGAATACAATTTCCTGAATGTATTGATCAAGCTCGTTGTGCATGTAAAATACATTGCATATTGATCCGGTTCAGAGTTCTTCCAATCGATTCGTACGGTGCTGCCGGTTTTTGTTTTATAACTCGGCTCACTCCAGCTTAACGTTTCTTCCAGCTCATTAATATCTGCCGTTTCATTGGCTGTATCCAAAATTAACTGGCGCAGATGCATCATCTTTGGGCGAACCCTTTGAGGGTATTTATCAAACACGCCTTCAACGTCTGGATTTCTGAATGATGTCATTTAGTGAATAGATTTCGGTTTTTCACCGATTCTTAGATAAAAATCTTTTAATAAATATATCAAAAGAAAACTATAATTTCGCTATAGAGAAAAAATTTAGATTAATTTAGTTCTCTAATTCATCCGATGCTGGAATCAATCTGGCGGAGAGATCCGGTTCATCGGAAAATTCATCCAAAGGAAACATCGGACGATTGATCCGCTCATATTCCAGTCTATGTAAATCCTGATCTACGCCACCGGGAGTGAGCGCCATAACCCAGTCGGCTCGCAAATCATATAATTCAGGAACCAAATATCCAATTTTAACCACTACGATATCGGTTTCCCTGGGATTCAACCCCAGATTCGTAAAATCACTTTCGTGGTGATAGGGTTTTCGTTTCTTGGTCACGATCACGTTCACACTCCCGACTTTTACAACCACTTCCGTTTCAGCGTCTTCGTCTCCGTGCTCGATCGCTGTGATTTCACCTTCAAGAAGAATAGGTGGAGAATAGCGGTCATCGACTTCTGCACCGGCATATTCACTCACCGTTCCACCAACTCCCGCTTCAACAGCAGCTTCGACAAAATCAGGTCCGGGGATAGATGCATAGATCAACGACGGACCATCTTCGGTCTGAAATTCAGATCGCTCTAAAATCTGACGAATCGTCCACGTTACATCACCGGCGCCGCCTGCAGTTGGATTGTCACCCATATCACTGATGATAAAAGGCTGAACATCACTTTCAATCGCCATATCCAGGCTTTCTTCGAGAGATGCCGTTGGTGCGATAAATTCAAATTCGTTCCGGACATCCCAGAAACTTTGAGCCAGCATTTCAGCAGAGCTCGTAACGGCTTCACGATCATCGCCGGTCACCATTACTACGGCATGATTTCGAGGTTCATCCGCCCAGGCATAACCAACCCAAATCGCAGCGTCAATCACGCCTTCTTGGTTTGCAGCAGGTTCAACTTTACTGTAAAGTGTTTTTGCGGGGTCTACCCGGGTACTCGTTTTTTCACCGGGCAAAAGAATGGGGACCGGAACCCAGGCTTTGTATTCCGGCTTTCCTTCACCGTTTTCGAGCCGTGTGAGTAAATTTTCTACGGCCCTTTCTTTTGATTCAAGCGCATCTTCGTGCGGAGCCATTCGGTAGCAGGTAATTAAATCCGTATGTCTGGCCAATCGTCGGGATACGTTTCCGTGGAGATCCATAGAGGTTGAGATCAACGTTTCTGTTCCAACCACTTCTCTAACACGTTTGATAAAATCTCCTTCCGGATCATCCAATCCCTGTACACTCATTGCGCCATGAATATCAAAAAAGAGTCCGTCGTAGGGCAGATTTTCTTCAAGTCGTTCCAGTGTTTCAGTAACAAGTGATTCGTACGCTTCACGAGTTACAATTCCACCGGGAATGGCATGGCCGCGAACAGTTGGGAACCATTGGGCACTTTGCCTTTTGTCCGATCCTTCGTCCATAAATGGGTAGTACGAAAAAACATCATCACCGCGTCTGGCTTTGAACGCTTCTTCATGAGTTACAGCCGGCGAAAATGTACTGGATTCAATCGCAATTCCTGCGATGGCGATTCTTGGCAAATCCTCACTCGTTTCCGTTGAGCTGCAGGAAATTGTTGCGATACAGAGTAGAGAAGCGACGAAACACAAAACTGCCTTATTCATATCAGATATTTTCAGTAAATAGATTTTAGGAATAATAAAATTTATAATAAGTGTAGAAAAAGCGATTGGCAAGTCGCAGAATTTCTTTGCTTTCTCTCACTGAGTTGCGCAGTGCTTGGCTCGGATTCTCACAAATATACTCTGCGGAAATTTGCGATTAATCTGAGGAACTCTGCGAGAGTTCAAATCAACTTTTTTTGCATTAATCATAATCCAAAAAAGAAAGGGAAGAACCATAAGATCCTTCCCTTTAAATAGATTATAAATGAGTAACGAAGTGTCTAAATTGCTTCGCTTCCGCGCTCACCTGTACTAATTCGAATACACTCTTCGAGCGGTGTGATAAAGATCTTACCGTCGCCGGTAGTTTTGCCGGGCTGTTTATCTTTGTAACGAGATTTAACGGTTTTGATGATCGTATCAACAGTAATATCTACGAATTCATTGTTGACGGCAATCTCCAATCGCACCCGTGGAATAAGCCCCGGAACGACCTGTTTTCCGCGGTAGATCTCAACATCCTCCGCTTTTCCGTGGCCGGATACACGCATGACTGTGATCCGGCGGATGTCGGCTTCAATGAGTGCTTCCCTTACTTCGTCGAGTTGTGTTTCCCGAATAATGGCTATGACAAGTTTCATGTATTGGTAGATTTAAAGTGATTAGTTGGGATTAAGCATTCCGTAACCGTGCTCGCTGTGGTAGGCACTGTCGAGGCCCTGCATCTCTTCTTTCGGATCAGACCGGAAGCCTACAAGTTTGTTCACAACGAACAACAAGATCAGCGTAAGGATGGCTGCATACGCAATTGCAATCAGAACAGCTACAACTTGTACTCCCAATTGCTGCCAAACTGTCCAGCTTCCGCCGGCAAGTTCAGCGGCTTCGGCCATCCAGCTATCCCGAATGAAGAAGGTGAGAAGAATGGCTCCAACAATTCCACCAACTCCGTGAATACCAAAGGCATCGAGACTGTCGTCGTATCCCCATTTGTTTTTGGCAATAATCGCGAGGTAGCAGAATATAGATGCGAAGATTCCAAGACAGAAAGCTCCAAATGGTTGAACCACGCCGGCTGCAGGAGTTACAGCGACTAATCCGGCCAGAATGCCTGACATAATTCCCAAAGCGGTTGCTTTGCCTTGATGCCACGCTTCAATAATCATCCATGTAATGGCACCGGAGGCAGCAGCAACTTGTGTGGCGGTCAGCGCTTGTGCGGTGCTTAATCCACTGGCTACAGAACTACCCGCGTTAAAACCAAACCAGCCAACCCAGAGAAGTCCGCCGCCAATCATGGTCATCACCAAATTACTTGGAGGCATGTTTGTGACCGGAAATCCGCGACGGGCACCGAGATACAGAGCGGCAATCAAACCACTAACACCGGCTGAGATGTGAACAACAGTCCCGCCTGCAAAATCGATGGCGCCGTTAGCGCCAAGGTTGAAAAGAAACCCGTCTTCAGCCCAAACCCAGTGGCAAAGCGGATTATAAACAAGAAGTCCCCAGAGAGCAATAAATAAGCAATAGGATTTGAATTTCACTCGCTCGGCAAAAGCTCCGGCAATCAGAGCTGGAGTGATAATTGCAAACTTGCCCTGAAACATACTGAACACATATTCAGGAACTCCGGCATCCATAATGGCATCATCGATTCCGGTTAAAAAGATGTATCCCGGATTCCATCCAAACCATCCGCCGAGGACATTGGGACCAAAAGCCATGGCGTAACCAACAGCCACCCATAGCACAGTCATGATTCCCATGGCAGCAAAACTGTGCATCATGGTTCCCAAAACGTTTTTGGTTCGAACCAGTCCGCCGTAAAACATGGCCAGCCCCGGAATCATCAATAGGACCAGAGCGGTTGAGACAAGCATCCAGGCCGTTGTACCGGTATCAATAGTTGCTCCGTCTTGGGCAAGTGAAGGAGTTGAGATTAATAGAAAGGTTAGTAGCAGTAGGGAAAATTTCCCTGAGTATTTTTTTAACATATGAGTTGATTAGTAGACATTGTTAGTAGACGCCTAAAAATCTATAATATTTTATCAAACAATACAAAGTAAAAATTGATTTTTGCATTAAGTAATTAGATATAATGAGTAAATTAATTTAAAATTTAAGTTTTCAAATGTATTTAATTAATAAAGTTTGATGTGAAAGCGGTTCCATTATGCCGATTCCTAACTTTTTAAGTTAGTTTTTTACTTTTATTTGAAGCTACTTAGAATTTTTCGTGCCCAATCATTCTCTTGCTTGATCAAATTTCTAATTGAATGTTTAATGATCCATTTTCGCTCTTTAGTAGGATCATTACTCCACTGATCAATAATCTCCATTCCGATTTCAGGATTGTCTTTCAAAATATCATTCAGACAGTTTGCAACCGACTTTTGGACATATTTCGATGAGTCGTCTTTTAAATTCTTCAGGATGGGCAGGATTGGCTTGGGATCTTGAATGAATATTGTTAGTTGTTTTGCCCATGGAAGCCGGGGACGGGCCCCCTCACATGATAATCGCCGAACGTGGAAATTCGAATCTTTGGACCATTTAAGCATCACTCTCAACGTTTTTTCAGTATGAATTTCAAGGTAGGGCCGAATTGAATATTCTCCTGTGTTTCTCTTTGTTATTTCTTCGATCGCTTTCACTGAGACCTCAAAATCATTCAAGCCATATTTTTCTACATACTTTGCGATAGGCATTATCCAGTAATAGTTAGAGAACATTCCGGTCTCGTTAGTATTTTCCGGGCCAAGAATCTGCGTCAAGATCTTAATATTCTCCGGGTAAGAGTTTGTGAGATGAGCATGAAGCTGGTCGGCCATCACTTCAACCCTGTCCTTTAATTCAAGGTTCTGAACTTTTTGATGGACAGTTTGGATGAATTCATCTTGATTAAAATCAGGATAGACGTCTATGATTTTTTGTGATAGTAATGATGCAAGCTCTCTATCAAACCAGAATTTTAGTTTCTTGTAAGCCATTTTTACCATTCTCCGCCTTCGGGGCCATAGAAGAAAACCCACGTTACAAAATCATCAGAGAAATTTTCAAATCGGTGTTCTTTTTCAGCGGGTACAAAAAGGACATCACCCGGAGAGAAAGTAGTTCTTTGATCCGCTAATATAAATTCTCCTGACCCACTGGCAATCACGTAGATTTCATCTCTCGTATGAGGGGTTTGCTTGTCCACGTTATGGGGTTTGTAGATTTCCACCGATAGGGATCCATGCTTGAATAACTCAATAAATTCCTTGCCGGATTCTTGAAGTTTTTTGAGGGAGGTTTCGAGCGGAACTTTAAAGTTTTTGTCTTCCATAATTGATTAAGTATGAGGCTTCTCAATGATGAAAGGTGAGTGTAAATGTCGTCCCTTCATTAACTTTACTATCCACTGAAATTTTACCTCCCAGGTTTGTGATGTGATTGTAGACAAGATAAAGTCCGATACCTTTACTATCGGCGTGGTCATGAAATTTTTGATGCAGTCCGAAAACTCTGCCTTTTACTTTTTCGCTGTCGAAACCTCTGCCGTTATCAGAAAAAATCATCTGCTTATTGTCGTCATTTTTTTTTGCGGTTATGGATAGAACGGGATCACGATCCGGATGTGCATATTTTATGGAATTGGTAACCAGGTTTAGAAAAATACTTTCCAGGTAGGCACGATTAAATGTTAGAACATGAAAATCTTCCAAATCGAGATTAAACGCTGCATTGGAATCCCTCACAAATGAGTGAATTGACTGAATAACCGACTCGAAAACTTCCCGAATATCTAATTCTGTAATATCAACTTTTAGAGTATCCTCTTGGTTGAGATCATCAACATATTTATCCAGCGTTTTTTTGAGGTTCTTGGAGGCAGATTTTAAAAGGCCGAATAGCTCAAGAGTTTCTTCATCCTCAATAGTGTCGGTATTTATCAAATTGAAAACAGAGAGCAAATTATTAACCGGAGATCGTAAATCGTGGGAGGTTGTATACGTTAACTGTTTTAACCGTTTATTCGATTGAGTCAATTCTGTAACCAATCGATTTCTCTGTTTCTCGTGATTTTTTCGGTGAGTTACATTTTTCGCGACGGCGTAAACCAACCCTTTTTCAGTATCAGGAATGGAGGTCCATGAAAGCCAAACTGTTTTCCCTTCTTTAGTGACATACCTGTTTTCAAAATTCAACAATGGTTTCCCCTGCCGAATATTATTGCGATGCTTTTCAGTTAGGCTCTGATCCTCCGGATGCACAAATGAATTGATGGGACGCGCGAATAGCTCCTCTCTAGAGTATCCTAAGAGTTTGCTTAAAGCCGGATTTATTTTTTTGAAATATCCATCAAAATCTGCAATACACAAGAGATCAGATGATAATTCAAAGAATGGAGTTAATAAATACTCCTCCTGATGGTTGGCTTCCGGTGCATCCTTAGTACCCATACTTAGTCCGAATCGTTAAGACGAAAAAGGTTTTTAAAAAACTTAAGATTCTAATGTGTAAGAAAATTTCAAGCTTTTCCAATCAAATTTTCCGCAATTTTGGCTGATGATAGAACGCCCGGAAGACCTGCTCCCGGATGAGTTCCCGCTCCAACAAAATAGAGTTCATCTACATCTTCAGATCTGTTGTGCGGCCTGAACCAAGCCGATTGTGTCAGAATCGGCTCAACCGAAAATGCGGATCCTTTGTAACTGTTGAGCGTATTTTGAAAATGAAGAGGATCGATGGTATGCTCCGCAACAATATTTTCCTGAAGATCCGGAAGATAGTTTTCTTCGAGGAAATTCATAATGACATCGCGGTATTTTGGTGTCATCTCCGTCCAGTCGGTTCCGCTGTCGAGATGGGGGACGGGTGAAAGCACATAAAACGCCTCATGACCTTCCGGCGCCATCGACGGATCTGTAATTGTGGGCATATGCAGGTAAAGAGAAAAATCCTCCGCCAGCTCTTTTTTGTGGAAAATATCTTTCAATAACTCCTCATACCGTTCACCAAGAATAATATTGTGATGAGCCAAACCCGAATCTCGATATCGTTTTTTGGTTCCAAAGTAGATCACAAAAAGTGACATACTGTACTTCGTCCGTTCAATCTTACGATCGGTATATTTTTTCCGGTGTTTTGGGTTGATGAGATTTTTATACGTGAAGGCCACATCGGCATTTGAAACAACTGCATCGGCCATGTGGATATCTCCGTTCTTCAGCCGCACACCCGATGCTTTCCCATTTTCTACCAAGATCTCTTCAATTTCTGAATTTAGGTGAATACTTCCGCCCTGTTCTTTAATCAATTTGCAAAGAGCCTCAACGATAGCTCCGGTTCCGCCCATCGCATAATGCACACCCCATTCACGCTCAAGGTAGTGAATCATCGCATAGATGGATGTGGCATCAAACGGATTTCCGCCGACGAGAAGCGGGTGAAATGAAAAACATCTCCGAAGAAAATCATCTTCAATAAATTGGGATACGTAACTGTAAACCGTTTTATAGGACTGAAGTTTGATCAAATCCGGCGCTACTTTCAACATGTCCGTGAACTTCAGGAAAGGTTTGTCGGCCAATTCAACAAAACCTTTATCAAAAATGGCTTTTGTGGTTTTTAGGAATTTCTCATAGCCTTCGGCGTCTTTTGGATTTCGTTTTTTGATCTCTTCGAGCGTGAATTCGTGGTCATCATTGTAATCAAACTGTCTGCCTTTATGATCAAAAATTCTGTAAAAAGGATTGCAGGGGACAAACTCTATATAATCTTCGCGCTTCTTTCCGGCAGCTTCGAAAATATCATCAAACATAAATGGCGCGGTAATAACCGTAGGTCCACCATCAAATTTAAATCCGTCGATCTCGTAGACATAGGCTCTCCCTCCGGGTTTATCCCGTTTTTCAAAAAGGGTAACATTATGACCTTGTGAGAGAAGTCTTGAGGCCGCTCCAAGCCCACCAAAACCGGTACCAATAACAATGATATCTTTCTTCATAACCAACTTGTGTTTTCTTCGCATTTCCAAACCAAAAAGGAGGCGGAATCAATCCGGAGGTATGATTTTTTTTGGATCCCTTTTTGAAGTAGACAGTGGGGGGATGATAAATTTAAATCGTTGATTTAATGCCAATCTAAAGTCAAACCCACAGCGTGTCATCCCCTGAATCAACAAAAGTCACATATTGAGAGGTGATTTAGGAGGTGTGTATAGTGCCGGGAAAGATGTATTCAAACCGCGTTTCAACATACACCTGATCAAATCTCTGAACGAGATTTTCAATTCTCAACTTGTTTTACAAAACCATCAATACCCTGGCGGGAGAGTTTGTCAAGATCCTGTTTAGCTTCGGCGGGATTGGAATAGGTGCCGTAGTACACCCTGAAAATGGTTTTGTTTTCGACGTTCACTTTTTCAACGCGTGAGCCCGATATCTGGTTAGACCGGGAAAGGGCTTCAGACTCATTCTCAAACGCGGCAAGTTGAATGGTGAATGTTTCTGTACTACTGATATTCTGGTGATCAATCGGGCGGTCGCCTTCTCGAACAACCATCAGGCGAACGCTTGCTGTGCCGGAGCCTATCATGTCGATCTGTTGCGCAGCTTTTCTGGAGAGATCAATAATTCTGTTGTCTACATAAGGCCCACGATCGTTGATTCGCACAACAACCGATTTTCCGTTTTCAACATTATCAACCCGAACCACCGTATTAAATGGCAGTGTTTTATGAGCGGCGGTATAATCGTTCATATTGTAGCGTTCGCCGTTCGCCGTTAGCTTTCCATGAAAATTGGGTCCGTACCAGCTTGCAATTCCACTGCCGATAACTGCCACCTCTCCATCAGCTACTGGTTCAGGAGAGGTTCGTTTTATAACACCACATGATGTAACGAAAAGAAAAATAGCCAGTATAAAAACAGGTTTCAGGATTCTTGAATGTTTTACTGACATGTTACGGCTGCAGATCATATTTTGGGTGACTGAACGATGAGGTATTTTCCTCACATAATCAGTTGAAAATATAGGGTTAATAGGTTTAAAAACTCATATTTGTTCAACAAATTGTTTCGAAAAACACCATCTGATGACATTATCCTTGACTATTATTTTGATCGGCGTTACCTCTATCATCTCTTTAATTGCCATGTATGGCAGCGAATCGTTGTATGAAAAAGGAATGCTTCGTCCCTACAGAACCGTCCGAAAAAATACTTGGTATGAGATAATCAGTTCAGGTTTTTTGCACGGGAGCCTGGCACATCTGTTGGTCAACATGTTTGTATTGTATTTTTTTGGATCTGTGATGGAACAGGTATTAGGCAACGTTCATTTTATAGCCCTCTATTTTAGCGGACTCGCTTTTTCTTCGATACCATCGTTGGTGCTTCACAGAGATAATCCTAATTATGCAACTATTGGAGCGTCAGGCGCAGTTGAGGCAATTCTCTTTAGCTATATTTTTGTTTTTCCTACGGAGAAATTAATTCTTTTGCTTTTGCCGATTCCTATTCCGGCCTGGCTTTTCGGGATCGCCTTCCTGGCATATAGTATCTATGAAGGACAAAAAGGTTCCATGAAAATCAATCATGAAGCACATATTGCCGGGGCAATTTGGGGAATTTTATACTTGCTATTTTTCGTACCCAACAGCATCGATCATATTTTGACGGTGTTCGGACTTCTATAAATAAAAAAACATGGTATTTCTCCTGCTGATGACTACATAGAAATCAGCAGATTCAATGTTAAAGTTACTTTCGTTACTCCAACTCTAAAAGAAATACCATGTTTCGGAAGTTGGGATGATAAAATTTCTGAATCCAAGACTTTTTGTAAACCAATTAAGGCTTACAGAGTCATCCCCCTGAATCAACTACGTCGATTCTTCCCCCTTCTAAGGGGGATTTTTTTACTACCCGTTATTACTACGGAATTCTTGCATGAAGTCAACAAGCGTTTTTACGCTGTCATATTCACAAGCGTTGTAGATGCTCGCTCGGATCCCGCCTACACTTCTGTGCCCCTTCAGAGCAACGAGGCCATTCTCAGCCGCTTCAGACAGAAATGTTTGCTCAAGGTTTTCATTCTTAATTCTGAACGTTACGTTCATTTTTGATCGGGAATCTTTCTCGACGGTTCCGTGATAGAATTCATCTTTGTCGATCTCAGAATAGAGAAGATCAGCTTTTTTGGTGTTGAGCTCTTTAAAATGAGAAACTCCGCCTTGTTCCTGAACCCATTCCAGAACATAATTCACCATATAAACAGCGTACACAGGTGGTGTGTTAAAAATCTTGTCAATATGAGTTTGATAGTTCATCATGGTTGGAAGTTGCTCTGACTTCTGATTTTCCATGAATGACTTGCGAATCATCACAACCGTAACTCCTGCAGGTCCAAGATTTTTCTGCGCACCGGCATAGATTAATCCATATTTGTCGATATCGATTGGCCGTGAAAGAAAATCTGAAGACGCATCACAAACCAAGAGTGAACCATTGGTTTCGGGCTCTTCCTGGAATTGAGTTCCAAAAATTGTGTTGTTGCTGGTGAAGTGTGTATACACCGCATCATCCGACGGATTCAACTCATCATTGGTAGGAATTCGCGTGTAGTTTATATCCTTGCTTGAAAACGGCACATGAACATTGCCAAAAAGTTTCGCCTCTTTAATCGCCTTGGCGGACCAAGAACCGGTATCGATATAATCGGCAGTTTGGTCTTTGCTCAAGAAATTGAAAGGTGCCATCAAAAACTGTGTGCTGGCTCCTCCCTGTAAAAAGAGAACTTCCCAGTCATCATCGGCTCCGGTCAGTTGTTTCAAGCGTTCAACAGCTTGATCATTAACTTCTTTATACTCCGGACTCCGGTGGCTCATCTCCATGATGGAAGCCCCTTTGTCTTTGTAATTAACTAATTCAGATTGTGCTTTTTCTAAAACCGAAACGGGAAGTGTTGCCGGTCCGGCGCTAAAATTGTGTACTCTATTCATGATTTGATTAAAATGTATGTATGATTAATCCTGATTTTAGTTTGGGTTCAAACCAAGTTGATTTTGGAGGCATCAATTCGCCTTGGTCTGAAACATCCACTAATTCTTGTATACTTGTGGGATACATGCTGATTGCTAAATCGTACTTACCGGAATCAACAACTTTCTCAAGTTCTTTCGTACCCCTGATTCCTCCAACAAAATTGATTTTCTTGTCAGTTCTCGGATTCTCAATATTGAAAAACGGATTTAAAATTTGATCCTGAAGGATTGCAGCATCCAGGGAGGATGCAACCTTGTCATCCTTCGCTTTAGGCAAATTCATTTTCCACCATTCTCCTTTATAATAAAGGTTGATTATGCCTTTCTGTTCCGGCGCTTTTGTTGATGTTTTTTCAGCCTCGAATTTTTCAACAAGTTTTTCAAACGTGTCTGCAGAAACATCCTTCAAAACCCTGTTATAGGGAAGAATGCGCATCTGATCCATCGGAAAAAGAACAACGGGGAAATATTCAAACTCAGATTCACCCGGAAAGGTCTTCCTCTTCTCTCTGAGCATTTCAGCTACACGAGAGGCGCTTTTACAACGGTGGTGGCCATCTGCGATATAGAGATTTTTGATCTTTGAAAATCCTTCAACGAAATCAGCGGCAGTAAACGATTTCCAGATTCTGTGAATCACGCCATCATCCCCGGTGTGTTCAATAAAAGGGGGAGAGGTCATGGTTACTTTCTGGATATGAAAGGCAATATCTTCCGTGTCCTTGAATGTAAGCATTACAGGTTCGGCATGAGCTTCTTGTGTAAGAATATGCCGGGTTCGGTCATCTTCCTTATCAGGCCGTGTGAGCTCGTGTTTTAGGATTACTTCGTTGTCATAATCTTCAACGGAAGCGCACGTAAATACTCCGGTCTGAGTATGATTGTCTGTCTCGAGCTGGTAAATATAGATTGCAGATTTCGAATCCTGTTCGTAGAGGTCGGAATTTAGAAGTCCTTTCAGGTTTTCAGCTCCTCTCTCATACACACTTTCGTCGTCAAACGCTGTGCCTTCGGGGAGATCAATTTCCGGCCGTATCACATGCAGAAAACTATTGGGTTTGCCTTCCGCCATTTCAGCGGCTTCTTCTGTGCTGATTACATCGTATGGAACACTGGCTACTTCATTAGCCCGTTCGGGTTTGGGCAGCCAGCCTTTAAATGGGTGAATAATTGCCATTAAGTCTGTTCGTTTTTCTTATTTTAAATGAACCTTAAGTATACAAACTCTTTTACTTTTCATCGTATAGAAATCTAAACTTAAACAAATATTTAACAGACATGAGCGAGAAAGAAAATAAATCTTCTAACAATGAAAAGTTTAGTCCGGATCAGCAGCAGCAATTGCTGTTTATGATGTTGATTCAGCAGCACGAACAAATTGCCAGTATGGGAATGGGAAAGATAAAAAATCCTGCCACAGATGAGGTTGAGAGGGATCTCAAATCAGCAAAGTATGCGATTGATACACTGGTAATGCTCGAAAAATTTACCAAAGGAAATCTGCCTAAAGAATTAAGTGACTTCCTGAATCAAACATTAACAAACCTGAGACTGAACTACGCAGACGAAAAGAAAAAGGATAGTACAGAAAAACCCGATTCAGGCGATGACAAATAATGATATTGTTCCGGTAACAGCTGCAGGTGGTGTGCTCTATCTGGAGGGAGAATCTCCCCGAAAAGTACTCCTTATGAAAAGGAATGGGTTTTGGGATATTCCCAAAGGCAAACTTGAAAATGGAGAAACGATTGAAGAGTGTGCCGTTCGGGAAGTTGAGGAAGAGATAGGAGCCAAAGATCTTTCCATCGAAAATTTTCTTTGCAAGACCTACCATGAATTCAAGGCAGATGGAAAAAATTTCGGAAAAACAACTCATTGGTATTTGATGAAGTTTGACAGACCGGAATTTGATTTCGTGCCGGAAGTGAAGGAAGGGATTACTGAAGTGAGGTGGGAAGAGTTGGAAAACGCCAAAAAGATGGTTGAGTTTGAGAATCTTGTAGAAGTTCTTAATGAAGTAGAATAGGGTACAAATAAAAAAAGGCGTGATTGAAAAATCACGCCTTTAAAATCTAAATAATCTTTCAGTTAGTTCTGCAGTCTGAAGAAGATCGGCAAACTGTACTGAACCCGAACGGGTCGGCCACGCTGCATGCCCGGTCTGAATTGAGCCTCGCGAACTACCCGAAGTGCTTCTTCATCGGCACCACCGCCAATTCCGCGAATAACTTGTGGGTTCTCAACCTGACCCTGCTCGTTTACAATGAACTGAATGTAAACACGACCTTCAATACCGGCTCGTCGTGCCATTTCAGGATACTTAATTTTACTTTGAAGTTCGGCAAGTCCTCCAATCAATTCCGGCATCTGCTCTACAACTACAAAGAAATCCTCTTCGCTTTCCTCTTCTTTAGGCGGAGGTGGAGGAGGCATGTCGAGCTGACCACCGAGATCAAGATCGCCACCGATATTAATTTCAACGTCTTCTACAATTTCATCATTAGGTACCTCAACAGGTACAGGCGGACGAGGTGGAGGAGGAGGTGTTTCCATTTGTTCAGTTCGAATAACCTCTTCCATTTCTACCACTTCTTGTTCTTCGAGCTGAACTTCTTCAGTTTCTCCGGTATTAATTTCCATACGGACGGCTATAATACATATAACCAAGGTGATGAGAAGGCCAAGTTCGAGAAACACAGTGTGGTAATTTCTTAAATCAGCATCTGGTTTCTTGCGTTCAGTAGTCATTGGTAATTATTTGATGTTTGGTATTACTGAGAGACATTTAGAGTATAAACCATTTTCATCTAATTTTCCAACGGTTCAAACCATTCTATTATTATTTTTAAATTTTTTCGAGCTGTTGCTCCATTTCTGAAGACAGATGCCTGTTTTTAATCCAAAAAATGATGGCAAGTGCCAACGAGCTGCCGCAAATATCAACCAAGGCATCATTCATATCCATGTGTCTGTCTATGGGCAAAATCCCCTGAAAAATTTCTATTGAGATTCCAAAAAAGCAACCGGCAAGAAATATGAGCAGGAGCTTTGTTTCAGTGTGTTTTTTGCTCAGCATGAACAGACCGTAGAGCAAAGTCCACCCAAAAAATATGCCGAAGTGGCCGATTTTGTCGTAATCAAAAACTTTTGAGTTCCCCATCGAACTTGCCGGAAGAAGGGTCAAAAGCAGAATGATGAGTGTGGTTAAAATTAAAAGAAACTTGATGTACTGCCGGTTTTTTAAGCAGTAAAGAATTACTCTGTCGATCATAGTAGATGTTCCGGACCAAAAATCTGATTCCGGTCATGTTCCTGATAGTTTATGTATCCACTGTAAAGTGAGGAAACCGCAGCAAGTTCCATATTTTTTGAAATCGAAATGTTGGCTGCCAGTGTTCCGGAAAGAACATCGCCGAATCCTGCTCTCGAAAACATGGATGTATCATAGGCGGTAATAAAATTATTCCCTCCTGATATTGATACTATTGTAGGATTTCCTTTTATCAAAATCGAAGCGTTTGTTTCGTCGGTGAATTTCTTTCCCCATTGGAATCGCTCATAATCGTTGCTGAAATTCGCAGCCAAATAGTTTGTTGCTTCGCCGATATGGGGAGTCAAAAGTATATTGTTTTCTTTTTTCTGAGTGATTTCAGAGCTTGCAATCTTCTCCCAAAAAGAAAGTGCATCGGCGTCAAGTATGATTGGGCCTTCTTGCTCACTTAAAACTTCAACCAGACACTCTCCGGTTTCAGAGTTTCTTCCAATTCCCGGCCCGGCAAGTAAAACTCCCTTTTTATTGGAGATATTTTCTTTGATCTGATCGGCATGCGCTTTTTTGAAATAGGAATCGGAACTGTTTCCAAGTCCTATCTTAATGATGTTCGGCAAGTTCGCTTCATAAATCGGGAGAAGAGCTTTTGGCGCATAGAGGAAAACAGCGCCAGCACCATGTTTCCATGCACTTTTGGCCGACATGATTGCAGCACCGGTCAACCCTTCCGACCCAGCCATAATGTGAACCACTCCGCCATCATATTTGTGCCGGGCATCTCTATAAATTTTGGGAAGGGAATCCATTAAAGTTTTGTTGATCAGGACTGCATCCCAGTTTCGATAATTAGACGGAAAGGGCAGATTGCAAAAAACAACTTCACCGACATATTCTTTGGCACTTTTCCAGTGAAGGCCAAGTTTATTGGATCCGAACGTAAACGTATAGTCAGCTTGGATACATCCGGCAAGTACTTCGCCGGTATCCGCATGCAAACCGGATGGAACATCCATCGAATAGATTGGCTTAGAATATGAGTTTATTTTTTGAACGATATCGGGAAGATCTCCCCGAAGATCACTGTTCAATCCGGTTCCGAAAATGCCATCAACGATATAGTCAAAATCACGTTCGTTAACATTCTCAAGACTGCTGATAAACCCTAAGTCACCTCCCTGATTTTTAAGCTTTTTCAGAAGAGAAAGGTTTTTATCAGCGTCACGAGAAAGGTCTTCATCCCCCAAAACAAAAAAGAATGTGGCTTTGTGCTGGTTGTCGTTAATCAAGTATCTTGCAACAGCAAGTGCATCACCGGCATTATTCCCTTTGCCGCAAATATAAAGACCCGATTTTTCCGCCCCATGAAGATCTTTGATGTGCCGGGCTGCAGAAGAGGCTGCCAACTCCATCAGGGTAAAACCATCAATTCCGAATTCGTTGATGGTTTTTGAATCCATCTCGCGCGACTGTTCAGCTGTGGATAGTTTACATTCAACCGGTATGTGGAGTTGATCAGACATTTTTCAGTAAGAACGTGCAAATAGCACTTTTTGTGAAGATTTTTCCCCGGTAACCATACATTTGCCTGGTTCAGAGTCATCATCAAGCGGAATTAAACGAATGGTAGCTTTCGTTTCTTCTTTGATCTTCGCTTCAGTTTCTTCAGTGCCATCCCAATGGGCATAGATAAATCCGCCATTCTCAATCTCTTCTTTGAATTGATCGTATGAATCGACTTCTCGCGTATGTTTTTCTGTTCGCTCTTTGGCAGCTTCAAACAGATCGGTCTGAATCGTTTCCAGGAGATCGGCAATGTGCTCAGCGGCCCCATCTTTTTCGATGATGTTTTTATCGAGCGTATCTCGTCTTGCCAATTCAAGGTTTCCGTTTTTTACGTCGCGCGGACCTACCGCAACCCGCAGTGGAATTCCGGCTGCTTCATGCTCAGCAAATTTATATCCGGGCTGCTGATTTTCACGATCATCCAGTTTCACAGAAACGCCTTTGTCTTTCAATTCCTTAATGAGTGGATCAGCATACTCAAGCACCTCCGCTCGCTGCTCATCATTCCTGAAAATAGGTACAACCACAACTTGTGTAGGCGCAAGTTTGGGTGGGAGGACGAGACCCTGATCATCGGAATGAGTCATAATCAATCCGCCAATGAGCCGTGTTGAAACACCCCAGCTTGTGGCCCAAACGAATTTGTGCTCGCCATCGGTGTCCTGAAATTTCACATCAAACGCTTTCGCAAAATTTTGTCCCAAGAAGTGAGAGGTTCCGGCTTGCAACGCTTTTCCATCTTGCATTAATGCTTCAATACAATAGGTATCAACCGCGCCGGCAAATCGTTCGGAAGCCGTTTTTACACCGGTTTTTACAGGCATTGCCATAAAGTCTTCGGCGAAGGTTTTATAAACCTCGAGCATTCTTCTGGTTTCCTCAACGGCTTCTTTTTCGGTGGAGTGAGCCGTGTGACCTTCCTGCCACAGAAATTCCATGGTTCGCAGGAACAGGCGCGTTCGCATTTCCCATCGAACTACATTTGCCCATTGGTTAATCAAAATCGGAAGATCGCGATAGGATTGAATCCAATTTCGATAGGAATCCCAAATAATTGTTTCTGAAGTAGGGCGAACAATCAACTCCTCTTCCAGTTTGGATTCTGGATCTACCTCTACGCCGCCATCCACACTTTTTAATCGGCTGTGGGTAACAACCGCACACTCTTTAGCAAAACCCTCAACATGCTGGGCCTCTTTTGATAAAAATGATTTAGGAATGAACAGAGGGAAATAAGCATTTTCATGTCCGGTGTCTTTGAACATTTGGTCCAGCGCACCCTTCATATTTTCCCAAAGGGCGAAACCGTTCGGACGTATCACCATAGAACCGCGGACCGGGGAGTGATCGGCCAGCTTCGCTTCTTTTACTACATCTAAATACCACTGTGAATAATCGTCCTTTCTGTTCGTAATACGTTTCGCCATCTGTTATTTTTGATTGATTAGTTTTGAGTATAGAAAAATACTGGTTGATCCTCTTAAGATAAAGATCATTTAACAGAAGTTTGTTCAGGAAAGAAATATAGAAAGAACGTTTCGCAGTTCTTATAAAAATGGTATCTTTTAGGCTCTTTGAAATTATTAGAAATGGCGTGGTAGCTCAGTTGGTGAGAGCGTCGGATT
>CAYRDO010000019.1:0-552 GCA_964422985.1 uncultured Rhodohalobacter sp.
GGTCTGTATCTTGAAGCTGGTGAGAAACGCAATGATGATCGGCATGGATATGAATTTTGTCGTTTCTGCCAAGTGACCAGGCAACGGCGCCGTCAATAGCTGTAGCGCCCGATTGCCAAATCTGAACGCTGATGCCGGTGGGCTCACCAAGAATTACTCCAAGCTCAGTGCTTCCCGGGCTGTATTGAGCATGCGATTCATTAAAAAGTGATGAACCAACTAATAGTAGAATAAATAGAACAGTAGACTTTATATAAGTGTTGTTAATCATTGAATTGAAAATGGTGTTTTATTTAGCGTTTTAGCGATTGTTTTGTATAAGAAAAAGTTGTGAAAAGTTTCAGTTTTGTGAAAAATAGTGGCTATCATTTGGCGAGTTTATAGTACGCATCATAAAAATCATATAGAACAACATCTTTTGTGAAGGATAAAAAACTTCTGCTCATCTTTGTAAAAAATCCCGAAAAAGGAACCATTAAAACCAGGCTAGCAAAAACAGTTGGGGATGATAAGGCCTATTTGCTTATGAACTCCAATTCATATCTGGGCCTT
>CAYRDO010000019.1:562-1226 GCA_964422985.1 uncultured Rhodohalobacter sp.
ACTGTGGGCGATGAAAAAGCCTATCAAACCTATCTGAAATTATTGGATTTTACGATTGATGTAGCTTGTCAGGTCGATGCACAAAAACAAATTTGGTACTCTTCATTTGTAGATGAATCGGACAGATTGGGAGGTTCCGATTTTGAAAAAAAACTGCAAGTAGGTGAGAATTTGGGAGAACGAATGTTGAATGCATTTCAAGATGGCTTCAAAGAAGAATTTGAAAAAATTGTGATTATTGGGAGCGATTGCCCTGAAATTTCCGTGGAGATTATTGAAGATGCATTTGACCAGCTCGATCAGAATAATGCTGTGATAGGCCCATCGGAGGACGGTGGTTATTATTTGCTTGGTTTGAGAAGCCTGATTCCGGAAATTTTTAAAGATATTTCCTGGAGTACGGAGCAGGTTTTTGCTGAAACGGTAAACGTGTTAAAACGGAAAAACCTGGATTATGGCGAACTGCCCACATTGAACGATATTGATACTGAAGAAGATCTGCGCAAGAGCGATTTCGAATGACTGAACCTTTCATCAGCATTATCATTCCTACGTTTAATGAAGAGAAGAGGATCGGCGGGCTCTTAAATCATCTTGAAGAATGTTCTGCTGAAACAAATCACGAAATTATCATTGTTGATGGAGGAAGTGTTGATGATACGGT
>CAYRDO010000019.1:1236-15616 GCA_964422985.1 uncultured Rhodohalobacter sp.
GGGAAAGTGGTTCACTGTACTCGAAAAGGGCGCGCGATCCAGATGAATGAGGGTGTCAAACATGCCAATGGTTCTATTCTCTACTTTTTACATGCTGATTCCTTGCCGCCGGTCAGTTTTATCGCACAAATACAAAAAGCTTTTGCGCAAGGATATCGCTCAGGTTGCTTTCAGTTGCGGTTTGATGATTCTCATCCGGCTCTGAAATTTTATGGGTGGTGTACCCGGTTTCCGTTGACGGTTTTGCGGTTTGGAGATCAGAGTTTATTCGTGGATAAAACTGCGTTTCAAGAGGTTGGCGGATTTGATGAAACGATGACTGTGATGGAGGACCAGAAGATCGTTCGGGAGCTTAAAAAAGTCAGTTCATTTTATCTGTCGGAAGAACGGGTTACAACATCCGCCAGGAGATATAAAATTAACGGTGTGATTCGATTACAGGCTGTATTTTTTTTGATTGTATTTTTGTATTACATGGGAGCTTCCCAAAAAACGTTAGTACATGTTTATAATAGGTTTATAGATAAGAAAGTGTGAGTTTTGGGTTGAGTAATTCTCTATAGCTAAATGTGAGAAAAAAAGGCAACAGGAAAATAAAAACGCTTCCACATTTTCTGTTGTTAAAAGGGTGTGCTAGGGTTCAAATACCGCTTAGAAATCGTTATTTTTAAAGCATAGTTAACAACCCGTTAACATTTGATTCCTATACTTGAGATGTATACAAACACACAAAAAAACCTAAGTTAAATTTAAACTATATGACACGTCACATACTATTGATACTATCCTTGGTATTGCTCCCTTTGACGCTACTTGCACAAGGGACAACATCGGGGTCTATTGAAGGTACAATTACGGACGAGTCCGGCGAATCTCTGCCGGGTGCAAATATTGTTGCCGTCCATCAACCAACTGGTACCGAATATGGAACATCAAGCCGGATAGATGGTGGGTATACCATCAGAAATGTACGAGTTGGTGGTCCTTATGAAGTACGAGTTACCTTTATAGGCTTCAATGCTCAAATCAAAGAGATTAACAAAATTGAGCTCGCAGAGCGGGTTACTCTGGATTTTCAACTCGAAGAGGGTTCACTTGAACTCGGAGAGATTTCTGTAGTTGCCGTACCCGATCAAATTTTCAACTCCGACCGAACAGGTGCCAGTAAAAATATTTCAACCCAAGAAATTGAACGAACACCAACCGTTTCACGGTCACTTTCCGACTTTACCCGCTTAACACCACAGGTAACAAGCGGAAATAGTTTTGGAGGGGCAAACGACCGATATAATAACATCTTAATTGATGGAGCAACTCTTAATGACGTATTTGGTTTGGGCGATGCAATTCCTGGCTCTTCCGCTGGTGTATCTTCCCCGCTTAGTATCGATGCCATTGCAGAGTTTAATGTAGATATTGCACCTTTTGATGTGACCAATAACGGTTTTACTGGTGGTCAGGTCAATGCAATTACAAAAAGTGGTACAAACACCTTCACAGGTTCAGCTTATTTTCAAACGAGAAATGAATCGTTGGTAGGTAATTACATTGGTGAAGATGGGGAACTGGCTTCCGAATTCCCTGAATTTTCAGAGCGATATATTGGATTGAATATTGGTGGTCCTATTGTGAAGGATAAACTGTTTTTCTTTGTAAACGCTGAGTTCAGAAGAGAAACTCAACCTATCACTACAGGTATTGCAGGAAGTGGTGCACCTAATACCATTGACTTTTCTGCTAGTGAGACTTTTGATCCAATCAGAAATATTCTGCAAAATGAGTATGGCTACGATGCAGGTAATTATACCTCACCTATTGATCAATCGCAGGATAACAATAAATTGTTAGCGAAGCTTGATTGGAATATCAACCAAGATAATAAGTTTACACTGCGCTACAATCACGTAGATGCTATAGATCAAGAGGGAATTTTTCGAGGCACAGATGAATACAGCTTCAGTAACCGTGAGTACGATTTTAATAGTACTCAAGACTCTTTTGTAGCACAATTATACAGCACCATTAGCAATAACATGTATAACGAAGCTAGGGTGGTATATACCAGAATTCGAGATTCCAGAGATGTTGTTGCTCAAGAATTTCCTGAAGTTGAAGTGAGCCTTCCTTTCGAAAATCAGAGTGGTTTTGGTAGTATTTTTGCTGGAATCGACAGGTTTTCTCAAGCAAACTCGTTGGATCAAGATCTGATTGAAATCACAAATAATTTAACCTATATCCGCGGTGATCATGAGTTTACATTTGGTACAAGTAATCAATTTGTATCATTTAACAATGTCTTCATTCAAGATGCCTTTGGGACTTATACATTCAGAAGCATTGAAGATTTAGAAGCAGGAACTCCTTATCAGTATCGATACAGCTACCTCTTACCAGGAGGTAATCCATCAGCTGAATTTTCAGGTTTTCAGCTTGGGTTCTATGCACAGGATCAATGGGCAGCTAACTCCAATCTTAAGTTAACTTTTGGAATACGAGTTGATCTGCCATTTTTCCCGGACGAGCCTACATTTAATGAGCTTGTACCCGATGCGTTTCCAGGATATTCTACTGATCGTGTAGCAAGCGGAAATCTTCTGTGGTCTCCACGTTTTGGTTTTAACTGGGATTTAAGTGATGGTGCCAGAACTACCCAGCTTCGTGGTGGTGTTGGTATTTTCTCAGGAACACCTCCATTTGTATGGATGGCTAACCAGTATGGAAACACAGGTGTTGACTACGGACGGGTTGACGTGAGTGGATCGAGAGTGCCCGAAGATCTTCGGTTTTCTCCAAATCCAGACAATCAACCAAGTCCTTTAGATCCAAATTCTGCTCTTTCTGGGAACAGCACATCTGAGATTAACCTGATCACAGAGGATTTTAAATATCCACAAGCACTGAAGTTCAACTTAGCTTTGGATCAAGAATTACCAGGTGGAATTGTTGGTACTCTTGAGGGGATATACTCGAAGAAGATTAATGATATTGTAGTAGAAAATCTTAACCTGGTAAGACAGGGTGAATCCGCCTATGGACGACCCATTTATGGAGACATAGTTTTCAATGAGCGATTTGGTAATGCATCTGGTTTCCCGTCAAGAAAAGATGAAAACTTCACAAATGCACTTCTTTTGAAGAATACAAGTGAAGGATATCAATACAGCATTACAGGTTCACTTGAGAAAGATTTCAACACTGGTTTTAGTACTAGCCTGGCATACACATATAATCGTGCTGTTACACTCAATAATGGTACTTCAAGTAGAGCTATTTCAAACTGGCAGTTTAACGAGAATGTGGATGTGAATGATCCAGGACTCGGAACATCAGATTTTGAAAGAAGGCACCGAATTCTTGGTACCCTATCTTACCAGTTCTCATGGTTAGACCGGTTTGCTACAAGCGTATCGTTAATTTATGACGGCCGTTCAGGAACTCCATTTAGCTGGATCTATAATGGTGATGCAAATGGTGATGGCAGATTCGATAACGACCTCCTTTATGTTCCAGCTAACGAAGATGAAGTAGTTCTTACCAGCAACAACTGGGGTGAATTTGATGATTGGCTGTCAAGCGAAGAGTCACTTAGCGATTATCGCGGTGATTTTGTTGACAGAGGAACTGCAACTGAACCTTGGACAAATTATCTTGATTTGCGCATTAGTCAGCAGATCCAAACATTCAGCGGTCAATCTGTTGAATTTAGCGCAAGTATGTTTAACGTTCTGAACTTCTTGAATGAAGAGTGGGGTGTACGACAAAGTGTTCAGTTCAACAACTATAGGGCTTTCGACTTCCAGCAGTATGTTGATCAGGACTTCATCGATAACAACCCGGAATATGGTCTCAGCTCAGCTGATATCGGCAAGCCGGTTGTAAATTTCGATCCTGAAAACGTAACTGAAGAAAGACTCTATAGCATCAGTGATTTAAGCTCACGATGGCAAATGCAATTTAGCGTTCGTTACAACTTCTAAATAATGTTGTAGTGAACCGACCATATTTAAGGCTCTGTAATTCTGCAGGGCCTTTTTTATTTAACGATTTAATTTTACTACAATTCCTTGGCTTTATTCACTTAATGGATGCTTCTGATGGTTAAACGATACTCCCTTTTACTATTTTCTCTACTTTTTTTAGCTGTGATCACCCAATCCTGTGGGAATCAGGCGCAACTTGAGGATGATACCGACACTTCCAACGATCCAAACCCAGTTCTTCTCGTCTCTTTCGATGGATTCAAAGACGGATATATCGAAAGAAATGAGACTCCCAATTTCGACAGATTGATTGAGAATGGAGTTCAGGCAGAGTATATGATCCCCGTTTTTCCAACCAAAACGTTTCCAAATCATTATACCATTGTAACCGGATTGTATACTGAGAATCACGGAATTATAGCGAATCGATTTTATGATGAGAAGTTAGATGCGCGTTTCAGTTTTGGTCCCGTTGATAGCCCGAATGATGATCGCTGGTGGGACGGTGAACCGATTTGGATTACGGCCGAAAAACAGGGATTAACCTCAGCAACATTTTTCTGGCCCGGCTCGGAAGCATCGATCGATGGAGTTCAATCCACAAAATGGGTTCAGTATGATGGCGCTGTTCCCGAAAAAGCCCGCATCGACAGTATATTAACCTGGATGGATCCGAGCGGTTCTGTTCAGGCAGATTTTGGATCCCTCTATTTTAGTTTGGTAGATTATGCCGGTCACGATTATGGACCACATTCACCCAAAACAGATTTAGCCATCCAGTCGGCAGATTCATTATTAGGATACCTGTTGGACGGAATGGATGCGCACGGTTTAACGGATAACCTGAATCTGATTGTCACATCAGACCATGGCATGGCAGAGCTTTCATCAGACAGAGTGATTTTATTAGATGAGCTGATTGATTTGGACGGTGTGGAGCTTGTCGATTGGACGCCCGTGGCAATGATTCAGCCCGATGATGGAGAAACGGAAAATGTTTATCACGCGCTGAAAGAAAACGAAAACAATTACCGGGTATTTTTGAAGGACGAACTGCCGGATCATTATCACTTTTCAGATCATTATCGAATTCCTGAAATCATCATGATTGCTGATGTTGGATACACAATTACATCGCAAGATTTTTTTGAAGATCGCGGGGTGATGGGAGGCACTCACGGCTTCGACCACCAAGCGCCTGAAATGCGAACCATTTTTATAGCTCAGGGTCCTGCATTTAAACGTGGAAAAGTGGTTCAGCCCTTCCAGTCTATCCATATCTACGAATTGATGTGCAAAATTTTGGGATTGGATGCTGCCGAAAATGATGGAAATTTTGATGAAGTAAAATCTCTTCTGAAGTAGTAAAATTAGATTTTAAATCCAATTTACTATTCCAAGAATAGTGGGATATATTTAAGCGGATGTAACTAATTTATACTGTTTGGATTGCATCTTAATACTTTTTGAAATACCATAGCTACTTATTTGTAACGATAAATATAATCTAACTGTTAAATGGCTTACATAGTTACCGAACCATGTATTAATTGCAAATACACGAATTGCGCGGCTGTTTGTCCTGTTGATGCTTTCCGCGAAGGACCAAACTTCCTCACAATTGATCCGCTCGAATGTATCGATTGCGATGCGTGTGTGCCTGAGTGTCCGGTTGAAGCCATTTATCCGGATGATGAAGTTCCTGTGGAGTGGGAACACTACATTGAGCTCAACGAACGCCTTGCAGAAAATTGGCAGGATCGTATCATCAATGAAACCAAAGATGAGTATCCCGACGCTGACGAATGGGCAGAAAAAGAGGATAAGTTGGATCTGTTGCAAGAGAATTGGGACTAACGGTTCTATTTTTTAAGCAATAATTTACATTAGAGGTAGATTCACCTAAACTCCATTTTATCTTCCAGATAAGTTTCACGTCTTTTAGATGAGCTCCGATATGGAAGAAACCACCGGCAATCAAACCGTATTATCTCTCAGGAATTCAACGCTTTCCCTGGAAAATCCGGTTGTTATGGGGATTCTAAACGTAACTCCCGATTCGTTTTCTGATGGCGGAAAATACGGGTCCGTTCAACAAGCGGTGGATGCTGTTGGCAAAATGGTGGACGAAGGTGCGGCTATTATCGATATAGGCGGGGAGTCTACACGACCGGGTGCAGATCCCGTTTCTGCATCAGAAGAAGTGAATCGTGTTATTCCAGTACTCGAGCAGGTTGTGTCGGCCTTTCCCCACACTTTTTTTTCAATTGATACGACGAAATACAAAGTGGCCGAAGCATCACTCGAGATTGGCGCGCATATCATCAATGATATCAGCGGTTTGCAAAAAGAGCCACGGCTGGCTGAACTCTGCGCAAACTATCAGACTGGATATGTGTTGATGCATTCTCAGGGAAACCCTCAAACCATGCAGAAAAACCCGGAGTACCAGAACGTTGTGGAAGATATTTATGCATTTCTAAAAAATGGGATTGAACAATTACGCCGAGCGGGAGTATCATCAATAATGGTTGATCCCGGAATTGGTTTTGGGAAAACGCTTCAGCACAATTTGGATATCATAAAAGAGCTTAAAAAATTCCTTACATTACATTATCCTGTGTTGGTGGGCGCATCCCGAAAGTCAATGATCGGAAAGCTTTTGGAGGGACGACCGGCAGACGGCAGATTAGCCGGTACGCTGGCAGTTCATTACCATTGTTTACTCCAGGGTGCAAAGATTTTACGTGTTCACGACGTTCAGGAAGCGGTTGATTCCGTGAAAATATTTGAGTCGCTTAAAGCCTAGTATTGAGTAGTAAGTAGCAAGTATTAAAATTGGCTACTACTCACTACTTGATACTCAATACTCACTACTTAAAACAAGAACAGTTGATCCCCATTGGATTCATAGAATTTGGCATCAAAGACCTGCTTGAAACGCTGGTCATTGCCCTTGTTTTATACTACCTCTATCGGTGGATTCGGGGAACGTTTGCAATTCAGGCGGCACTTGGATTGCTCTTTATTATTCTGTTGAATGCCGGCGTGGGATTGCTTGGTTTTACGACTTTGAACTTTCTTCTCAGAAGTGTTTTGGATGTAGGGGTCTTAGCTGTGTTCATCATCTTCCAGCCGGAGATTCGAAAACTGCTCTATAACCTTGGTCAAAATACGTCTTTCAATAGATTTCTGGGAGGAACCGGCTCAGATGATATGATCTCGGAAGTTATTGAGGCGGTTCGAAATATGGCACAGACCAAAACCGGCGCCCTGATTGTTTTTGCGCGAAGCACCTCCCTGCAGGATTTGGTTGATGTGGGCGTTAAACTGGATGCTCGCGTAAATGCGGCACTTCTTCAAACGATTTTTCAAAAAGATACGCCTCTTCATGACGGTGCTGTTATTATTCGAAATAACCGTATTGTTGCTGCAAGCTGTTATTTACCGATCTCTCAGAACCCGAATATTTCATCCGTTTTTGGAACACGGCATCGCGCGGCAGTGGGTATTAGCGAGACGAATAATGTTTTTGTGGTGATTGTTTCTGAGGAAACCGGCAGAATCTCCATTGCTAATAACGGGGCACTTTCCAGCGGACTCTCCATCCAAAAACTTCGCTCCGAAATGGAATCAGCGCTCGGTGAGGTGAAGGATGAAAGCGTAGGCTTCAGCGCCGAAAAAGCTGATCTGGAGATGAACTAGCAACATCCGCCTTTAAGGGAGAAAAACAGCTCAGCTTGACACGCCATACGCTCGAGAATTTCCACATTTTGACAAGAATATCTATTACCACTGGCTTCAGCCAATTGAAGAGAGATCTACTATTTTAGTGGGCTTTAGCCCTTCATTCCTCATGTGACTAAAGCCACTTAATCGAAGGCTCAATTTTGGTGATCCGTAAGCTAAAGCAGACGGTAATAGGTCCTGATATCGAAATGATCTGCTACCTGTTTATCAACTGAACGGGTACTGTAAAGTTCATCTCTCCGGCAGTTGCAAACTCGACTGTAAATTCAACGCTGTCTCCTTCTGCTAATGGCCGGTTCAATTGCATGAGCATTACGTGCAATCCACCCGGTTCCAATGAAAGAACATCTTGAGCAGGGACGATGATTGTTTCAACAGGCCGCATTCCCATCATTCCCTCCTCTTGTTCGTACGATTCGTGTACTTCAGCCATTCCCGCAACCGGAAAGGAGATTGAAACAAGAGTATCAGCTTGTGATGTTCCATTCAAAATATTCATATAAATGGCCGACGTCCCACCTTCAGGTCCTGGTCGTGCCCATACATTTGAAATTTCTATTCCATCAGATGGCAATTCGATCTGATGTTGATTTACAGATGTTTGATTTCTCTCATCAGTTGAGCAGGACAAGAAAAAAGACAACAATAAAATCACAACGAAGCTTCGTAAAACCCGATTCTCATTTCGGACGAAGTGAAGTAATCTCACAATGCCTTTTTTGCTATTTGAAAATTTTACCAAACCTTGGGCGGGTTTTTTTTGAATCATAATTTGTTAAGGTCTTCAATAATGAGTTTCGGTTTGGTCATGCTTCCGCCATAATCAAAAATAAGTTCGGAGTCTTCGTTAATCAGTAAAATTTTATCCGAATGGTTGATAAAATACATTCGTTCTCCGTTGTCACTCTCTTGCGAATACGATTCCTTGGTTCGTACATTCACCCGATCCATAAGCGAGGCAATTGTACTGGAATCTGCAGTAAGGAACTGAAACGGCTCTTTATCCATTTCAAAAGACTGGGCATAGGATTTAAGGACTTCAGGTGTGTCTCGTTGCGGATCAAACGTAACGAGTGCAAATTGTATATCGCCGGGATTTTCCATCCCACGATACACACCCCGAACATTTGCCGTTATAAATGAACAAATATCCGGACAATTAGTATAAATGAACCCCATGACGAGAGGCGCTCCTTCAAAATCATCAGGAAATGTAACCGTTTCTCCATTTTGGTTTGTTAATTCAAACGAACTGTCGCTATAATCGTCCATTGCATTGCTGCCACAGCCAATCATAAAAACAAACAGAAAGCAGGATAAGACAGATAAAAAATAACGCCGCATAGAAAAGAATTGCTCAAACATAAGGAGTAAAGCTATAGCCAAATTGTGAATGCGTTGTGAAGAAGTTCCCGGATGTGAATAAAGGTAAAAGCATTAAAATTATTGAATATGAGTTTTCAATTAAAAGTTGATGGCTCAATATTGTTATTTTTAGGAAAATTTATTTCATAAGCTCGTTGACGACTCAAAAAACGAATATCATTACTGTCGGTAAAATAACTTTTTTATTGCTGATTTTTTTCATCTCCGTGGAGAATGTTCATGCATTCCAGGAAGATGAAGAAATGGAGAGAGATCCGGTTGTTTGGAGTGTAGATATCGAGGGAAATGAAAGTTACCGGGAACTCGTACTCAAAGAGGTTATTGCGAATGAAAGCCCCTCTTTTTTCAAAAAGATGTTTAATCTTTTTGATGATTTTGGCTATAGCGAGGATGAAGTACGGCGGGATCGGATTCGGTTGAGACGATATTATGAACGCCGCGGATTTCACCAGGTAGAGGTGGATTACGAGGTAACCGAAGATGATGAAGAGTGGCAGAAGAATATTCGGTTCACAATCAGAGAGGGTATGCCATTAATGATTCAGTCGAGTGGGGTTACGATCAATGCAGATAGTTCCGTAAGCCAAAATATCAGGGAGTCGAGGGATTTTGAGCGGGCGATGTCGAGACATGAATACCGGGCGGGAAGGCGGTTTGAGCCGATTCGCCAACCGGATGTAGAAGGCGCATTTTTAGAAGCATTGGGAAATATGGGATATGCATGGCCGGAAATTGATATTCAAACAACCGTTGATTCGCTCGCCAACCAAGTGGATGTGGATATTCAGATCACCCCGAATGCCAAATCTTATTTTAGTGAATTTCAGATCCAGGGAGAACTAAGTGTCCCCCGAAATGTGCTGATACGACAGTCGGGCCTGAGAGAAGGTGAGCAATATTCCCGAAGTGAAATACAGGATGCCCAGAGAAATATATTTAATCATCACCTGTTCAGGTTTGCCACTATAACATTGCCTGAGCAAGATCATGATTCCACATTAACGACCCTGATCAGAGTACGGGAATTTGAACCAAGAACCATCCAGGCATCTGTGGGTGTGGGGATGGAAGAGATTGTCCGCGGACAAGTTCAGTGGGAGCATCGTAACATCAACGGACACGGGCACAGGTTCAGTACAAGTGCGCGCGCTTCGTTTATCGAGCAGCGATTGTCTACCGATTATTTAGTGCCTTACATCTTCAATTCAAAAAGCAGGAATCTCAGTTCTTTGTTTGGATTACATAGACTGGAAGAAGCATTTGAGTTGTTTCAGGTGGGTGTAAATAACAGTTTGATTTATCAAATTGACCAAAGAAAAACGGCCACTCTCTCATATGAATATTCGCTGAACGAAGAGCTCTCACGGGATCAGCAGGTGGAACTGCCTGATACGGTTCGTTCATATGATATCTCCTCCTTTTTGCTTTCGGGATATTACAGCGAGGCGTATTCGCGCGGTCAGCGGGGATGGGTGGTTCAGCCCTCCATAGAACTTTCCGGAACATTCGGCGAGGCGAGTTTTAAATTTCAGAAGGTAAACCTTGACGTTCGAAAGTATACGCCCATCACCAATTCGCTGACTCTTGCAAACCGAATAAACGGGGGCATAATTTTTTACACACAGCCAGACAGTTTGCCTTCAAATATTCGTTACTATTCCGGAGGAACTAACTCCGTTCGCGGATGGGATCGCCAGAGATTGGGCCCCACCGCTCCTTCATTTGATTCACAAGGAAATTTTGACTCCTACATTCCGGTGGGAGGTCGAACTACCTTCCTTTTTAATATTGAACTGAGGCAATCTTTGGAGCGAATTATACCGAATTTTGGACTTGCCGCTTTTCTTGATGGCGGCCAGGTTTGGCAAGATATTTCGTCACTTCCGAGTCGACCGATTCAGTTCGGTGCCGGGGGAGGTGTGCGTTATCAATCCCCGATTGGTCCCGTAAGGGTGGATATTGCCTACAAACTCAACCCCACAGATGAAGATTTACGGATATATAACGGGGAGAATTATGGCTCGGCATGGGACAGAATTGGAATCCATTTTAGTATTGGTCAGGCATTTTAATGAGCGAAAACAGTTCACATAAAAAACGAAGTTTCAAAGGATGGATCATTGCGGCCGTCCTTCTCCTGATTCTTTTGATTGGCGGGCGTTTTGTGTTGAAAAGCGACTGGCTGTTCAATAAAGTTCGTGGAATTGCTGTGGAGCAGGCCAATCAGCAGTTGAACGGAACTCTCTCCATCGGAAATATGCAGGGTGATCTGCTTAACGGATTTTCCGTTCGGGATATAGCCATTCGGGATAGCTCATCCTCGGAGATTGCACACATTGATTCTGTGAATGTAGGATATGATTTCTTCTCCGTGATTTTTTCGCCTCACACCATTGAATCAATTGATATTTTTGGGTCGGATATCCTTTTGGAACAGTATGCAGATTCTTCATGGAATGTTCTGAGTTTAATTCCTGAAAACGATAAACCTGTTCAAGAATCCGAACCGCTGTATTGGCAAATTGAAAATCTGACACTTTCAGGCACAAATGTTGAAGTCAGATCCGATCAATACCTGCCGGATGATCATCTGTTTTTGAATGATCTTCATGCGGATGTATCTGCGGGTATGCTGGAATCAGGAATTACAGCAAATTTGCGAGAGCTGGATTTTTCCATTCGTGATGGACGTCTTCCGGAATCCGTGGATGTCTACCTGGCCGGGGCCGCCGAAGGAGATCGCTATACACTGGATTCAATTGTCATCAATACCGGCCGATCGATGCTTCGCGGGTCGGCTCAGTATGAAGAGGGCGGTGAACTTGAACAACAGCTTGAGGTTTCTCCGCTTTCCTGGCAAGACCTGGCTGAGTACACGGCTGATACGCCCATCAAACAAAACCTGCAGATTGAGTTAGGTGCAGAGGGAAAACTGGATAATTTGCAGCTAACTTTGGATGCTTCAGGTGATGGCTTGCAGCAGTTTCAGGTTCAGGCAACACTTAGTTTGCAAGATACAGTGGCTCTCAAACAAGCCCGAATCAGCGCAGAGGGAGTAGATGCACCACTTATCACGGGTCTTGAAAATACGCCGGTCATTCAATCGCTGAACCTACAGGGTGATGGAAATGTACCATTTAGCTCGTTTGACAAATCGAATTGGCAAGGATCGTTAGAGATTACAAATACCGGTTATCAAAAATATGCTGTTGATCAACTGAATACGACTTACAATGTTGAGAACGGAAATCTTAATCTGGACGGATCCATCGCCTATCAAAATGAACAGATTGATTTAACGGCTGAAATTGATTCCCTATTTGGAAATCAACCCGGGTGGGAATTTCATGTGAATTCGCCACAATTTAACCCAGGATTGTGGTTGCAGGAGGAAACATATGCCGGCAATTTAGATGTCAAAATTGATGCGATGGGAAGCGGATTTACTATGGAGAATATCTCAGGTTCGGCAGATATCATTGTTTCTGGTCAGGAAATATATGGTCAACAGTTTTCAAGACTGAGCTTTTCAGGTAGTTTTGATCCAAATCGGGTGCACGGCCAGCTAACCGGTCAGCTTCAGGAGAGTCGCGCCAACGTTGATTTCACTATTTTTGATTGGCAATCGCTGCCGGAGTACGAATTTGATCTTGAGATGAACCGCCTGAATCTTGCCGAATTAAACGGCATGGAAGAGTTTCCTACTTTTTTGAACGGAACGATCGAAGGCCGGGGAACATCGTTTGATCCAGAACAGATGACGATGATGGCAACCGCAAACTTTGATTCCAGTGTTGTAAATGGCGAACAGATTGAGGAGCTGAATACTGATCTTCGAATTGAGAATGAATTCTTGATTGTGGATGAAGGCTCCCTAGAAAGTCCAATCGCGGATGCATCCTTCTCACTCGACCATCACATTTTCGATCTTACCAATAGCGCGAACCGGCTCAACTTTGAGGCCTCCATCAAAGATCCGCAACCGCTGGCCCCGTTGTTTGAAGTGGAAACGCTCCGTTCAGAAGGATCTGTCAGTGGAAATCTCGCGCGAAATACGGAAGGGGTGCTGGAGTTCAACGGTGATTTGAACCTGGAAAATGTTGAAGTTGATACACTTTTTAGTGCCGAGGAAATTTCCGGTAGGTTGGTTTCTTATGTACTTGATGACCCTGAATTTGATCTGAATGTAGAGTTGAGCGAGCCTTCAGTCTATCAAAAAAGTGTGCAGGATATGCAGGTTTATATCTTCGCCAAAAGACGCGACACTCAAACGGATGGAAACATTCAACTGACAATCACCAATGGAAATGACAGTTCTTTGCAACACCAGGGTCAGTTTTCAATCGATTCTACGCAAACCGTACTCACTACAAATCAGCTTGCGTTTCAAACACAACTCAGGGAACTGAACCTTGAAGAGCCATTCAATCTCACCTATTCAAATAGCACTCTGAGGGTCGATTCACTTACGATGTCAACTGACCAGGGAGATGCTTATTTGCAATTTTACGCCCCACGAATCGATTCACTCAACCAGCAGGTGAGCCTCGATGCACAAAATTTGAATGTGGGTGTCTTGCAGCAGACCATCATAAAGGAAAGTTATTTTGATGGATATCTCAACGGCTCCATCTCTTTTCATAACACTCCCGATAGTCTTCAGGCATCGGTGGTTGGGAATCTTACCGAGTTACGGTATTCGACGGGAGAAATGGATTCCCTGCACGTAAACCTGGATCTCAAAAACGAGTGGCTGAATGCATCACTGGAGAGTTGGCATGAGGGAAATCAACTTGCAGAAGGATCATTCAGAGTGCCTTATCTGCCCGGCGATCCACTAACATTTGACGACCGGTTTTTTGAGCGGAACGTTGAGGGCGAATTCAGAATTAACGAATCACAACTAACTTATTGGCTGTCTTTTTTACCTGAAGGTGTACCTGAAGGAACCAGCGGAACCGTTTTTATGCAAACCGACCTTTGCGGAATTGCCGGAAATCCGGACCTTGAGGGTCAGCTTACTGTTACGGATGGTTTGTTTTCAGGTATTCGGGTGGATACAGTTGGAATGGACATTTCATATTTGCACGACAATGAAAATATGGAATTAAACGGATCTGTGGTAAAAGATCGCCGGCAAATACTTGATTTTTCTGCCGATCTGCCTTTTTTAGTTGATTTAAAAAGAGCTGAAGTTAATGTGCCAAATGGTGATGATGAGATATTTGTGGATGTGAAAACCAATAATTTCGATCTGGCACTCT
>CAYRDO010000019.1:15626-32165 GCA_964422985.1 uncultured Rhodohalobacter sp.
GTAGACCGGGAATTGGTTCGGGGTATTGCCGGCCGGCTGGTGGGCGATGTGACGTTGTCCGGGGCGATGGATAACTTGCAGGCCACGGGAAGTATGCAACTTGACAGGGGATCGATGAGAATTGTGCCGGCGGGAATTACGCTAACAGATATATCTTCTGCTGTGAATTTCCAGAGAGAAACAGTTGAATTGCAGCGGTTTTCAGCCAACAGTGGTTCGGGGCGGCTCAGAGCGACCGGCAGCGTTCAGATGCAAAGCCTGGAGCTTACACAGATGAATATTGATATCTCAGCTAATCGGTTCCGGTTGTTAAACACGAATGATTATCGGGCAAATATTAACCTGAATGCATCATTAGGTGGTACGGCGTCTGAGCCAACTCTGACCGGAAATTTAACATTCTTGAATGGTTTCTATTTCTTACAGGATTTTGGGGAAAACTCGGTTGAGTCGGTAGAATTGGATAGAGAGGACGAAGATGAACCATCGTACAGTTTCTATGATTCGCTGGACATGGAAATGACCATTGGGTTTGATCGGGAATTTTTTATCCGGAATCGTCAGTATTTGGATATGGAGATTGAGATGGGCGGCCAGGTGGATCTGGTCAAAGAACCCAATCAGGAGATGCAGATATTTGGATCTCTTGAGGGACTTGACGGATACGCCCGACCGCTTGGGAAGGAGTTCGATCTGCAGGAAGCACTTGTCTCTTTTTATGGACCGATGAACAATCCCGAGTTGCAAATCAGAACCCGGTATACACCACCACAGACCGCCGGAGTTCAGATCTTCTACATTATTGAAGGAACCTTAGAAGAGCCGGAGTTCCGGTTTGAAAGTCAGCCCCAACTGGAGCTGCAGGATATCATCAGTTACACACTGTTTGGCCGGCCGTTTTATGAACTTGAATCGTGGGAGCAGGTTGTTGCGGGGAGCAGTAACAGCCCGTCTGCCGCTGATTATGCCCTGGAGGTTGTATTAGATCGCGTGGAATTATTGGCTTCACAGCGTTTGGGGATTGATGTGGTACAGATCGATAATTCGCGATCCGGTTCCAATAACACAGTGATAAAAACGGGCTGGTATATCAATCAATCCACATTTTTTGCCATTCTGAATGAGATTGACGGGACCAACCCAAAAACGTTGTTTACACTGGAAATCATGCTCAAAGAAAACCTGGAGTTAATCATTACCCAGGGAGATGACACCCGCCAGGGAATTGACCTCCAGTGGAAGAAAGATTATTAATCTGAATTCTGACATCGGCTGACGATTGTTTTTTTCGTCTGCCGAATTTGACATTCAAAATATCTTACTTCACCAGCCCAATTTTACGTACTATCGCCTTAAATTTCGACAGTCGAGGCAGACTCGTCAAACAATTCATCGGATGAGTGTATTTAGTTATGACTTTTTTTTGTCATTGAACAATCATCCGATGATTCTCACAAAAAAAAGGGGGGGGGGTCATAAAAGATTTATTGATTCAAAATATGTATCGTTAGAAAATGTCTAAACTCTAACCACTCATGACATGAGCACAATCCAAGTCGCGCGCCAAATTCAGGCTCCGGTAGAAGAGGTTTTTCGAACCGTTTCAGATATTCGGAATTTTTCAAAAGCGGTTCCCGACATTGTTGATGTGGAGTTTTTATCAGAAACAAAATCGGGAGTGGGGACCCGTTTTCGGGAGACTCGCGAATTCAGAGGTAAGAAAATGGCAACCGACTTGGAAGTTACTGAGTATGTCGGAAATGATCATATTCGAATTTTATCCGACACCCAAGGCACTATCTGGGATTCTCTATTTACCGTAACCGAAAACAATGACGGTTGTGAACTCACGCTGGAGATGGAAGCACGTCCCTATAAATTTATTTCGAAACTAATGACCCCAATCATGAAAGGGTTTATAGGCAAGGCGCTGGAACGAGATATGGATGCGGTGAAAGAGTATTGCGAAAATTGAATTTGAATATCGCTATTCGTTTTCTACAACAATCCCTTCATTGGCTATAACAAGGTATTCCAGGAATACGGAGCTGTCGGACGCCTCGAGATTATCCCACTTCACTTTAACAGGAAACGCATTCCTCACCTTCCACACCACAACCGGTTCGTGATTCTCATTCAACAACGAGATGATAATATCCCGCTTTTCAACGGTGTGAAGGTTAATGGTATTCCACCACTCAAAAAATTCATTGTCCGATTTTGCCACACCGCGAGATAAAGTGATGTTTCCATATTTTTTGAGGCCGGGCAGTTTTTGAACCGTATTCTCTTTTGAACTCCCATCTTTATACTCAATAATATCCACGCTGATTTCCAACCCGCTTACGGATTGAAAACCAATTCGTGTTCCGCCCCACTCTACCTGGAAATGTGATCCCGTTAATAGATTATTCATGATGTTGTTCATTTATAATTTGAGGTAAATCTTCGTAGATAGAAAGATTATGTTTGATAGAATACGCCGTTTTCTTTCCATCCGGCAACCGGTATTTAATGCTGACCGTTACTATTTTATTTTCTCTGAGACTGGATAAAACTGAACATATCTCCCCTGATAAAATGCGAATTTTTCGTCCGGGTGAGAGGTATGTCAGATGTTTAAAAATGTTCAAATGATTTAACTTTTCACCTTGAACGGTTGGCAGCGTTTCAGAAAAAGATATTTTACAGTCTCGCAGCGGGAACGCCTCATAGTTGGCAATGATTACAAACAGTAAACCGTTTTCAGGAATGAAATCCACAGCAAGTCCGCCGATCTCGTCGTTTTGTCGGGATCGGAAATCAGGAATTCGTGGAAAGTCTGCGTTAATCATCAGGTAAGTTCTTGATTGTTTATAACTTCTATAAGATAAAAAGTTGGAAATCACTGCCAAATGGTTCAATCATTATTTATTTTTGCAGCTCAGTCTGACACACTTCAAATCAGATGATGAAAATTTTTCAATCTAAACCTGTTCAATGGATGTTGGCCGGCACTGTTGCAATACTGCTTTTTTTGGTTGGATTTGGCCAGTTTACGGATCAAACTCAGGTCGAATCTGCATGCGCCGAACCGCTCACCTTTAGAGTAGGAAATATTGATGAACGCTTCTCTATCACAAAAAATGAGCTGGTTAGGTTGATGGATGATGTGGCAGAGATTTGGTCGGATGCCGCTGACACTTCTGTCATCAAATATGATGAAAAGGGAGACATTTCTGTGAACCTGGTTTATGCCGAGGAACAGCAACTTTCCGATCGGGAACGACAGCATCGGGATCGGCTGGAGCACGAAAAATTCAGTATCACCGTTTTGGAGAATGAATATCAGCGGCTGAATCGAGAGTACGAGGCAGATGTGCAACAATACGATGAAGATTCCAGGGAATTACAGCAGTCCATTGATCGATTGAACCGGTGGGTACGGCAGAAAAATGAACACGGCGGATTTAATGAAGAGGATCTAAAACAATTTGAACACCGGAAAGCAGAGATTGATCAAATAAAATCGGAACTGGCTCAGCGTGAACGTATGTTAAAACAAAAGGCGGCTGAGTTGAATGAAAAAATCACGTTCCTGAATCAAAAAGTAAAAGCTAAGAATCGTCTGGTGGATGAGTACAATCGTGAGTTTACCGGTGTAAGAAAATTTACCCAGGGTGCTTATGAATGGACAAATAACAGCCGGACCATTAATATTTATCACTTTTTAGATAAGGATGAACTCCGCCTTGTGATCGCTCACGAAATGGGGCACGCTCTTGGTATTGGACATGTTCCAAATCCTGAGTCCGTGATGCATGAGCTGATGGACAGCCAGGACCGAAAAGCGCTTGAATTGACCGAAGAAGATATTCAGGCGCTTCAAAATATTTGCATGAACCAACTTAATTGAACAACAAACAAAACCTACTAATAAGTCTATGATCAGTAAAAAAGACGTTGTGGAAGCACAACAAGAATGGGGACAGTATATCATTAAAATCGGCGAATTGAAGGGAAACCGGGAAGCCTGCGAAGAACTCACTGAAGAATTCGTTGAGAAGCTTTATGGCTACGATCTCGGAACCGTTCTTTTCAAGCCTACACTCGCTGCAGAAAAACAGTTCAGAGGCACATTTGAGGGCGGCAAATCCTACATGATTGGCGGCGACGAAAATTTCTCTGAAGATGGCGGATTCGCCCTGAAACCCTGGACCGAAGTTCGATTCGAAAATACGGGAATCATTCTCAGCGGTGATGAAGCTCTCGCGATGGGCAACTACTTTTTTACCGAAGAAAACGGCGATGTCACTAAGGTGGAATACAGCTTCGCATATAAAGAGGATGAAGACGGGAACCTGAAGATTATCCTTCATCATTCCTCGCTGCCGTATAATCCGTAAGAGGAGAACCTCCCCTCTTGAGAGGGGACAGATACAATCACGTTCAGTGATTGATCAGGGGTGTGTTTTTGATGTTCTGATACAAACAATTGTGGTTCTTTTAAGTTTCACAAATCTAATGCTCTGATTCTATCGAATACGGATTCACACTGCGGTAACAGGTTTTTATGTTGATAAAACGGCAAGTAGTCGAATAATTATCATGATCGCCCCGGATGGGGCAGTATCTTTTTAGAAAATGGTTGGACGATATCTTGGTTTACCCCGAAGGGGCAATATATCTGTACTTAACCAAGGCAAAGAAATATATCGCACCTTCGTCGCGATCGGGGCGTTTAATCCAATTATTTCTACAGAGATTTTGCTCCTGCCGGAGCAAAATTTTATGGTAGCTAAAAGAGATGGCCGTATTTAGCATTGAATTGAAAAACCAAGACGTGCAAACTACCTATCTCTCCCTTATCTTCAATCAAAAATTTCCGGGATCTAAGTAGCTCAGTTTATCAACAAATAACGGACAAATCGAATCAATAGAAATTGATTTAGGGTGAGTTTGTTGATGTTAATAGTGATTTAACATTCGGGCAATCATGTTAACCGTGCAGTAAAGATAGCTTAATAAATCACTGATCTTTTGAGCGTAGGTTTCAGGAAATAAATCGGAAATCTACACTCATTTAGTATGATAAACAGTCACAAGTTTTGGATAGCCGCTATACTTGCTATCCTGGCGTTTGGATTCGTTTCTGAAACGCACGCTCAAACCAGAACCGTAACAGGTATCGTTCAGGATGCCGATTCGGCAGAACCGCTTCCCGGTGTAAACATCGTGGTTAAGGGATCTCAATCAACCGAAGGAGGTGTGATTGGAACCCAATCGGATCTTGATGGACAATTTTCTCTTGATGTTCCTTCTCAATTTGATGTTCTAACCTTTTCGTTTGTCAGTTATGTAACACAAGATGTTGCAATCAGTGACCAGGAGATGGTCGTTGAAATGGCTCGGAATACCATCACCATGGAGGAAGCCGTGGTTGTCGGATTCGGAACTCAGAAGAAAGCAAATCTTTCCGGTGCGGTGGACGAAGTGGACATGAAAAACCTCGACTCGCGAACCATCTCCAACGTTACCCAAGGGCTCCAGGGATTGATTCCCAACCTTAATATCGACTACACATCCGGAGCGCCCGGAACGGAACCCAGAATCAACATCCGCGGATATACCTCGATTAATGGCGGAGAGCCGCTGATTATCATCGACGGAATTCCATCCGAAACCCGTGATCTGAATCTTCTCGATCCGATGGATATCGAAAGTATTTCGGTATTGAAGGATGCGTCATCTGCAGCGATTTATGGAGCACGTGCTGCGTTTGGGGTTCTTTTGGTTCAGACCAAAGAAGGCGGATCCGGCGAGGGAATGCAGGTCAACTTTTCCAGCCGAACTTCCTGGGATACGCCCACGGTCATTCCCAATAAAGTGACCGATCCCTACATCTATATGAGATGGCAGGAAAACTCTACCGATGCCACTCCCTGGGATTACGTGAACTATTCTGATGATATGTATGCATGGGCGCGTGAACGATCCGATAATCCTGAATCGACGCAAGCCGTCCGGCAGGATCCTAACAATCCTTCCCAATGGCAGTACATGGGCAATCGGGACTGGAGCGATTATTTTCTTTCTGATTATGGTATGTCCAATAATAATACGCTGAGCCTGAGCGGAAGCACCGACAAAACTCAGTACTACCTTTCCGGTTCAATGGACAACCAGGATGGCGCCCTGCAAATTGCTGATGACAGTTTCGAACGATGGGGAATTCGCTCAAATGTGGAATACCAGGCACACCGGTTGTTCAACATCAGCAACCGGACGGAGATGACCCGTTCAAAAAGAAATGCACCTTCTTACATGGGCAATAATGAAAATGCCATGGAACCATTTTACCTGATTGCTCCTACCTCTGTTGATAAAAATCCGGATGGTACCTGGGCAAACTCAGAGGCGGGAGAACTCGCCGCGATGATGACAGATGGCGGTACATTTACCGATGAGTACAATAAATTTCAGACAACATTCAGAATTCGGTCTGAAGTTGTACCCGAAATGTTAATCGTGAACGCAGATTATACGTTGCGTAGTGAAGTGCGGGATTACGATTGGGATCGTAAAAAATACAAACTCGGGTTCGGTCCTGAAGATGTGAGAGAAGTTGGAGATACCGGTGTATACCGTCACCAAATGGATTACGATTACCAGATTTTTAACATCTATTCCAATTTTAACCTGGATTTCGAAAATCATGCCTTCAGTGCTGTGGCGGGTTACAACCAGGAAAAGTATGATTTTTACCGAGTCAACACGGAGGTTACTGATGTAATATCGTCATCCCTGCCTTCTATTTCACTGGCTTTGGGTGACGCAACCACGACGGATGAATATACCGGTTGGGCTGTTCAGGGAGTTTTTGGTCGGCTGAACTACACGTTTCAAGACAAATACATTGTAGAATTCAACGGTCGATATGACGGTTCCTCCCGATTTCCGGAAAACGACCGTTTCGGTTTCTTTCCGTCCGCTTCGTTGGCATGGAGAATCGATCAGGAATCGTTTATGGATGATGTCTCCTTCATTGATGTGCTCAAGCTCCGCGGATCCATAGGAAGTTTGGGGAATCAGGATGTGGACGATTTTGGATACATCCCGAATATGAGCACCTATAAAAACAGCTACCTTGTTGATAATGAACGGCAACTCTCGATCTCTGCGCCCGGAATGGTTTCATCCAATTACACGTGGGAAGAAGTGATTTCCAGGAATGTCGGGCTTGATTTTGAGATCCTGGAAAGTCGTTTGATGGCATCCTTTGACCTGTACACGCGCGAAACAAAAGGGATGCTTACGCTTGGTCGTGAACTACCCGCTGTATTAGGAACATCGGAGCCGGATCAAAACGCCGCCGATCTGAAAACAAGCGGATGGGAAGCTGCCATCAACTACCGGGACCGGTTAGGTTTTTTTGGGGATGATCTGTTCTTCGGAGCCAAATTTACGCTGGCAGATTCTCAATCCGAAATTACCAGTTTTGATAATCCCAACCGAAATCTCGACCAATATTATGTTGGTGGTCAAATCGGGGAGATCTGGGGTTTTGAATCAGAAGGGTTCTTTACCGGGCAGGAAGATATCGCCAATCATGCCAATCAGTCGGCCATTGTGCCCTGGGGCGTGATTCCGACGGTTGAAGGCTCGGTGAAAATTCGTGATTTGAATGGTGATGGTGAAATTACCGCGGGAAATACCGTAGATGAGCCTGGCGATCTGAAAGTGATTGGAAATTCGCAGGCGCGCTATCGGTTCGGTATCAACCTTGATTTTCAATACAAAGGATTCGATCTGCGCACCTTTTTCCAGGGTGTAGCCAAGCGGGATTTTTATCCGCATCACTATGTGTTTTGGGGCTTCCACCAACAGCCTTACGAAGGCGGATTTACCCACCTGATGGATTATTATCGTGCCTCCGATGATCCGGAAGAACTAATGAGTCAGCACTCCCAGGCATACATCGATGCGGGACTCGCCAGTAAAAATACAGATGCAAAGTACCCGGTTCTGCAGGCATGGAATATGGATATCAATACTGAAGGTCTCGGCCGCGAGGCAAACACACAATATATGATGGACGCTTCGTACCTCCGATGGAAAAACCTGACTATCGGCTACAGGCTACCGGTTGACCTCACATCAAAACTTGGTTTGAGAATGATTCGGATCTATGCCAGTGGCGAGAACCTGATGGAGTGGTCTGAAGTGGCGGATATTGTGGACCCGGAAGCGATCACGAACGATGGGCTGGGTTATTCGTATCCATTCCAGCGACGTTATTCTCTCGGCATAAACATCGGATTTTAATCCTAATTGATAAAGGACAAGAAACTCATGAAAAAATTTATTCTAATTCCGCTCCTTATCACAAGTTTTGTATTGCAGAGCTGTGATAACAATGTGTTGAATGTGGAGCCCAAAACTGAAATCGGCCGCGAGAACTTCTTTAACTCGTCGGCAGATCTGCAAATGTATCTGAACAGCATGATCAACTGGAAAAACGTGATGGATATGAATCACGAGCAGTCCGATGATGCGACGACAACCGGCTCATCCGAAATCAGAAATATAATGGTGTTTGATCAAACCTCCAGAGATTTTACGGATGGATGGGATTGGGAAGGACTTCGGAATATCAATTACTTCCTCGAGAATTTTGAGAAAGCCGATATTCCACAGGAAGCGCTGGATCATTATGAAGGTGTAGCTCGATTTCACCGGGCCCGATTTTATATGGAGAAAGTGCAGCGATTCGGAGACGTCCCCTGGTACGATAAAGTGCTCGGCACGAATGACGAAGATCTTTTCAAAGAACGAGATTCACGAGAATTCGTCATCGACAAGATCTTTGAAGACCTCGAATTCGCGGCTCAGCATGTTCGTGAGAGTGCGCCAACCGGTGGTGTCAGTAATGATGTAGTCAGAACGTTTATGGCACGATACGCACTGTTCGAAGGTACATTCAGAAAGTATCACGACTATCTTGGGTTGAGTGGAAGTGCGAATCGATTTCTGCAAATCGCGAGGGATCAGTCGAAGCATATTATCGACTCTGGCGCGTATTCCATTTACAAAACAGGATCGCCGGATGCATACGGTTCCCTGTTTAACAGCACGGATCTCCAGGGAAATTCCGAGGTAATTTTGCTGAACCGAAGTATCGCCGGAACACGAGACAGTGGCTGGTGGGGCGCGGGTTTTGGCCAGTATGAACAGTCTCACACAAAAGCGATGGTGCAAACCTATTTGATGAACGACGGATCCTTTTATTCCAGTCAGCCTGATTACCAAATGAACTCATTTGTTGAGGAGTTTGCCGATCGCGACCCACGTCTTTCCCAAAGTTTTGCCTATCCCGGATGGATCATCAATAACACCGGAACGTATGCACAGGGGCAAAATGGTTCTCCATACATCCAGGAGTTTAACCGGAATTTTACCGGGTATCATACCATAAAGTGGTTTATCAACTCACCCGATGAAACCGTTCAGGAGAGCGTGGATGTTCCGGTGCTGCGTTATGCCGAAGTGCTGTTGACGTATGCTGAGGCTACCGCTGAACTGGGCGAAATATCGCAAGGAATATTGGATATGACTGTGAATGAACTCAGAGATCGGGTAAACATGCCTCCGCTGACGATGGCTGTTGGAAGAGATCCCATGCTGGCCGACCGATATCCAAATGTAAGCAGCAACGTTCTGTTGGAGGTTCGGCGCGAACGGCGAGTGGAGTTTTTCAATGAAGATTTCAGATATCACGATGTGGTTCGATACGGTGCAGGCGAACTTTTTGAAACCGTTCCGAAAGGTCCCTATTTCGATGGACTCGGAAATCACGATGTAACCGGAGACGGCGTTCCGGATATCAAACTGATTCCGGTGAGTGAAAGCATTCCCGTTCCCGCCGAGCGTGAAGTCAACGAGCTGGGTAAAACTCTTATTTATTATCGTACGGGCCCTTACGGAAGTGATGCTTCCGTATTCCTGGAAAATGGAACCTCGGGCGCAATCCTGGCGCGTGAGACAAACGGTACGTTCAACACCCCAAAACATTATTACCGACCCATTCCCTACGACGAAGTGCAGCTCAACACAAATTTAACGCAAATGTTTGGCTGGGAGTAAGTAGACAGCAATAAAAATTACGCGTTTACCGATTAAGAACCTTCAAGCGTCTGTAGGTCCTTGAAGCGTTCTTTTGGTAGGTTTTGTGACGCTTGAAGGACTTCGCCCGATGTCATCGGTGCTTCAAACACTTCAAGGTCACTTCAATGGTCAATTGGTAAACGCGTTAAAAATTCGAAGACAACAAGCCCTGCCGCTTTTTTTTATCATTTTATTTAAACCAAAGAAACAACTGACAAATTCATGAATCGGACGAACGTATCAAAAATTCTTCTGCTTTCTCTCATCTCAATCATTGGTTTTCTCTCTGGCTGCCAGACACAAAATCCGGAACCTGAACCGACTCCGAAAGCCGTTTACATAATTCTTGACGGGATCTCTGCAGATATCCTCGAGGATATTGATACACCAAACATCGATAAAATTATTGCTGAAGGCGGATACACTCGCGCTACAACAGGCGGAATCGCGGGCGGTTATTCTGAATCGCCAACGGCCTCAGCCATTGGCTACAACAATGTTTTGACGGGAACCTGGGCGAATAAACATAATGTGTATGACAATGATATCGAGAATCCCAACTACGAATATTGGAGTCTTTATCGCCTTGTTGAAACGGTTGAACCTCAGTTGGAGACTGCCATATACTCATCGTGGATTGACAATCGTACCAAGCTTGTTGGGGCCGGGCTTGAAGAATCAGGTAATTTTGAAATTGATATCGTGAGAGATGGATACGATATCGATACGCTTTCATTTGCTCACGACTCTGCCTGGGTGCGTAATGTTGATGAGAAAGTAATTCAGGAAGCTGCACAAAGTTTGAGAGAAGATGCTCCTGATTTTTCATGGATCTATCTCTGGTATACTGATGATACAGGCCACACTTTTGGAGATACGGAAGAGTATTTTGAGTCCATAAGAAACGCAGACAGGCAAGTGGGTGAGATTTGGAGCGCGATTCAGGCACGTGAAGAGAACTTCAACGAGGACTGGCTGATTGTTATAACAACCGATCATGGCCGGGCGTTACCGGACGGAAAATCACACGGGAATCAAACAGAAAGAGAACGAACAGTCTGGTTTGCTACCAATGCCGATAATTTGAATAGCTACTTCCAAAGTGAAAAAGTAGAGCATGTGGATCTATATCCAACGATTGCCCTTCATCTTGGTATTGACATTCCTGAAGATGTTTCAAGAGAACTTGATGGCGTTCCATTCACCGGCCCTATTTCGCTGAGCAGCCTGAAAGCCTCACTGAATGGTGATCAGCAACTGGATCTGGAATGGAAATCATGGGAGGACAATGGAGACGTGGAGATTAAATTGGCAACTACGAACCTATATGAGTCCGGCGGATCGGATGAATACATCTCAGCAGGAACTGCTGAACTTTCATCGGGTCAGATACAGATTGATTTGAACAGTGTTTTAGAATCTATTCCTGATACCATCAAAGTTGTTGTTGAAGGTGACAAGAATAGCCATACGGTCTGGGCCGTTAGGAAGTAATCTTGATTTATACAGCCGATTTTTCCGCTTCAACAAATAACCGTTTTACACGGGGATACTTGGTTTTTACTTGATGTGAAAGCCGGGCGATGGCTTTTTCAATGGTCTCAGCGTCCACTCTGTTATCAAAATCAACACTTACATTGACCAAAATATATTCCGGCCCCATGTGCATGGTAAGCGTTTCATTGACGACAGCTATCTCAGGATACCCGTTGGTGATGGACGCAATGCCCTGAACAATTTCGGGATCGGCACTTTCGCCGATAAGAAGTCCTTTGGTTTCGTAGGCCAGCCAGGCAGCTGTGAGTCCAAGAATCACTCCAATGATGACTGACGCAATCCCGTCAAACATATGAATTCCGGTTACTTGTCCGAGCCAGATCCCTATCAGTGCAACAACAAGCCCAAGGAGAGCAGCGGTATCTTCAAAAAGTACTACAAATATTGTGGGATCTTTAGATCCGCGAACGGTACTAAAAAAGGTTCGGTCTTCTTGAGCCTTCTTGAATTCTTTCCACGCAAAATACCAGGCACCGCTTTCAAATACGATGGCCAACCCAAGAATAATGTAGTTTATCATTGGGCTTGAGACGGGATGAGGATCCATAATACCGTGAATGCCTTCATAAATTGAAATCCCTGAACCGACAGCAAAAATCATGATGGCAACCACAAAACTCCAGAAATAAATTTCCTTGCCGTGTCCAAACGGGTAATCTTTGTCAGCGGGCTTTTTTGCACGCTTCAATCCAAGTAACAGAAGCAATTGATTTCCGGTGTCCACCACAGAGTGAATGCCCTCACTGAGCATGGCAGAGCTGCCGGTAATTGCTGAACCGACAAATTTTGAGATTGCAATCAGCCCATTCCCGATGAGTGCAGCATAAATAACTTTTTTTGATCCTGATGCCATAGTTGAATGTGATTGGAGTTTGAGTTCACGAGTAAAGGTATCTCATTTTTTGTCGAAGTTTCTTTTGATGAGGGCTGAAATGAGGAGTAAATGTCCCTCTGATTACTGTAAGACCATTTAAAAATTCTCCATGAGATGGCGAAAGGCGTTCAAAATGATGAACTCAGATCTGATTCATAAAAAAATCCCCCTCCTATTAATTAGGAGGGGGATCTCATTTTCAGGCTTCTTGCCCGAACGTAAGTTACTTACTCAAATACAAGTTCTTAAACTCGTATGGCTTCTTGAAGTGTTCATCGTTGAAGTTTTCCATGAAGTAGATGCTCTCGCCGGTTGATTTCATCTCGGGGCCAAGCTCTTTCTTCACTTCGGGGAACTTATCAAATGGGAATACCGGCTCTTTGACCGCCCAATTTTTAAGTTTTGATGTGAGGTCGAATTCCGTCAATTTCGCTCCTAACATCACTTTTACAGCGATGGCTGCTTCGGGGCGCTGTGTAGCTTTTGCGAGAAACGGAATGGTTCGGGTTGATCGGGGGTTCGCTTCAAGAACGTACACTTTCTCATCTTTAACCGCATACTGAACGTTCAGGAATCCAACGATATTCATATTCTTCGCGATCCTGTATTGATACTCCTCAATTTTCTTGATCACTTCATCACTTAATGAATACGGAGGCAGTACGGCAGTTGAATCTCCGGAGTGAACACCGGCCGGTTCAATGTGCTGCATGATTCCCGCGATATGCAATTGAGTGCCATCGAAAACCGAATCGACATCAACCTCTACAGCTTTGTCGAGATATTTGTCAATTAAGAAATCATTTTCGGGATGTGTATCAAGGATACGTTCAACATATCCCTTCATCTCATCCTCTTTTACGGCAATTCTCATTCCTTGTCCGCCCAATACGTAACTTGGCCGGATCAATACTGGGTAACCGATCTCTCGTGCGATATCGATGGCATCTTCCACATTCCGGGCAGTTCCATAATCAGGGAAAGGAATGTCCAGTTTTTTGAGGAACTTGGAGAATTCGCCTCGGTCTTCGGCAAAATCGATCATTTCAAAATCGGTGCCAAAAATCTTGATACCGGCTTCAACAAATCTTTTTCCGAGCTTCAGTGCGGTTTGTCCGCCCACCTGCAAAATCACACCTTCAGGTTGTTCGTGCTCATAAATATCCAGCACTCGCTCCCAGAAAACAGGCTCAAAATAAAGCTTGTCAGCGATGTCAAAATCTGTAGAAACTGTCTCAGGATTACAGTTCACCATAATGGCTTCGTAACCCATCTCCTGTGCGGCCATTACAGCGTGTACACAAGAATAATCGAACTCAATTCCCTGACCAATTCTGTTTGGTCCGCTACCCAAAATCAGGACTTTTTTCTTGTCGGAAACCTCACTTTCATTGTCGCTATCATATGTGGAGTAGAAATAAGGGGTTTCGGCAGGAAACTCGGCGGCACAGGTATCTACAAGCTTAAAGCTCGGTTTGAGACCCATTTCAAGTCGTTTTTGTCGAACTTGTTCTTCGGTTACTTTTTCTCCGGTTTTGCTCAACAAGAAGGCGATCTGTACATCCGAAAAACCGGCCTGTTTTACTTCCAGAAGATCTTCCTTTGTGAATGATTCGAGAGAATGACCCTCCGTTTTATTTTCCAGGCTCACCATATATCGGATTTGCTGCAAAAACCAGGGATCTACTTTTGTGATGTCTGCAATCTCTTCAACTGAAGCTCCGAATTTAAACGCATTTCGGATGTTCAGCGTGCGATCCCAATAAGGTTTGATGAGACGCTCCCGAACTTCTTTTCTGTCTGGCTCGGCATAACCATCTGCACCCAATCCGGATCGACCGACTTCAAGGGATTGCCAGGCTTTGTTAAGAGCTTCAGGAAATGTTCGGCCAATTGACATTACCTCTCCAACCGCTTTCATCTGGGTTGTAAGCTCTTCATCCACATTGTGAAATTTCTCAAAGTTGAACCGTGGGATTTTTACAACTACGTAGTCAATGGATGGCTCAAAACAAGCGGATGAAACTTGTGTGATAGGGTTCGGAAGTTCATCCAATGTATATCCAACGGCAAGTTTTGTAGCAATTTTCGCAATGGGATACCCTGTAGCTTTGGATGCCAGCGCGGACGACCGACTCACTCTCGGGTTGATCTCAATCGCCACAACCCGGTCGCTTCCCGGCTCAACAGCAAACTGTACGTTACACCCACCGGCAAAATCGCCAATCGAGTTCATCATTTTGATGGCGTTGTCCCGCAGGATTTGATACTGTTTATCAGTTAATGTTTGATGAGGTGCTACGGTCAGAGAATCACCGGTATGAATACCGCAGGGATCCACATTTTCAACCGGACAAACAATTACAACGTTGTCATTATCATCCCGCAGGAGCTCCAGTTCAAACTCTTTCCAGCCGAAAATACTTTCTTCAATCAGAACCTGGTGAACGGGGCTCATTTCCAGTCCTCTTAACACCTTGCGCTCCAACTCATCTTCATTCCAGACGATTCCACCGCCGGTTCCGCCCAGTGTAAATGAAGGTCGAATTACGATCGGCAAACCGCCGAGTTCTTCGATAATCTCTTTCGCATCGAGCAGGGAGTTGGCCGTTCGGCTTCGGCACTGATCAACCCCGATCCGTTCCATCAAATCGCGGAACTGCTGCCGGTCTTCGGTAATATCAACCGCATCCATATTTACGCCAATCACTTTGACGCCGTTGTCAGTCCAGAAATTTTCGTGCTGAAGATCCCGCGCAAGATTCAAACCGGTTTGTCCCCCCATGGTTGGAAGAACAGCATCCGGTTTTTCCTTCTTAACAATCTCCTTGATGGAGTCTGTAGTTAACGGCTGCAGATAGATAGAATCGGCCATCATGGGGTCGGTCATAATCGTGGCCGGATTCGAATTGATTAGTACAACTTCATATCCATCATCTTTCAACGATCGGCAAGCCTGGGTTCCAGAGTAGTCAAATTCACAGGCCTGACCAATAACAATAGGTCCGGAGCCGATGATTAAAATTTTATGAATGTCGTTACGGCGTGGCATTATTAGTTGTTGTTTTTTTGAGAGTTAAAAAGTTCGGTATGTGAGATAGCGGTTTCTAAAAAAGAAATGCGAATCTGATAGTAAGAAAGAAGTTTCAATGAGTGGCTTCTGGCGAAAATCATTAAGCCGGCTCTCCTTTTGCTTCTTTTACCATCTCTAAAAACTGATCGAACAAGTAGGCCGAATCGTGCGGTCCCGGAGATGCTTCGGGATGATATTGAACCGACATTCCCGGGAAGTTTTTGAATTTCAGGCCTTCAATCGTTTTGTCATTCAGGTTGATGTGCGTGACTTCCACTTTTGAATCATCAAGCTGATTTTCATTAACGGCAAATCCGTGATTTTGAGTGGTAATCTCCACCAATCCTGTTTCCAGGTTTTTTACAGGATGATTCGCTCCGCGATGGCCAACAAACATTTTCTTCACCGGAATATCTTCCGAGAGGGCCATTAGCTGGTGGCCGAGGCAAATTCCAAACATCGGTTTTCCGCTCTCCTTGGCATACTCCACAATGGGCATTGCGTATGATGAGGACGCGTTCGGGTCACCGGGTCCATTACTGAAGAAGTATCCGTCGGCGTCCCACTCTTTGATCTCCTCAACGTCTGTTTCAGCCGGGAAGATGCGAAGTGTGCAACCGCGCTGGTTAAAATTGTTGATGATATTCTGTTTAATTCCGTAATCGAACGCGGCTATTTTAAAAGGTCCGTCTGACGGAATAGTTTGAGCCTCTTTTCTTGTGACTTTCGTTGCCAGTTCCAGGCCGGCCATGTCATCCCAGTCTTTTGCTTTCTGAACGAGTTCATCTTCATCCAGAATTTCTGAACTAATTACGGCGTTCATCACACCTTTTGTTCGAATATGCTTCACAAGCATGCGCGTATCCACATCAGAAATACCTACAAGTTTATT
>CAYRDO010000020.1:0-15194 GCA_964422985.1 uncultured Rhodohalobacter sp.
TCCAATTGTTTTAAAAAAATCTCGCCTGTTGGTTTTCATGGTTGAGTGATTTGTCGTTATGGTTGATCTATGAGAAACTATTGAAATAACATCGGTGCGAAGTCTTGTAGATTTCTGCGCCAGGTAATAAATGTATGACCTGCCGGGTAACTGGAGCTTTGATAGTTCACTCCATATTTATCTAACAATTCTTTTGTGTTTTCTCCATTTTCGTAAGCGATATCTTGCTCCCCTCCCATTGCAATCCAGAAAAGGTTGAGATTGTTTATCGCTTCAATATCAATTTCTGTTTGTAACTTTTCTTCCAGAGTTCCCATTTGATTTGGGAAAAAACCTGTACTCAAAGGAAGGACAGAATTGAAATGATCAGCTAAGTAGAAAGCCACGTTGTAAGCTTGTAATCCGCCCATCGACAAACCGGAATAAGCTCTTCCGGATGGTGATTTTATTGCCTGATAATTTTCCTCCACGAACGGAATAATATCTTCCATCAAATGATCATAATATGGATCTTCATCAACCCCGATTCCGGTAAAGAAACCTCTGCCGGGATTGCCATTTGGCATCACCACAATCATCGGTTCTGCTTTGCCTTCTGCAATCAAATTATCCATGATAAAATTAGCTCGACCTGCAGTTGACCATGATGCATCATTATCTCCTCCTCCATGCTGTAAATACAGAACGGGTAAATCCTCTTCGGTTTGGTGATATCCCGGAGGGGTATAAACGTGCATCCTTACTGTTTCCCCGAGCGTTTCAGCCTCAAACCAGACCTCCTCAAGTTTACCGTGCGGTACATTATTGATAGCGAGATAATCTGCATCGGGCATCTCAAAAATGTTTGAAAGCCCATTCGCACCTTCTTTGATATTAGTACTTTTTGGATCGAGGGTTTTCACTCCATCGACCCGAAAATCATACGTATATAATTCCGGCTCAAGTGGCTCTGTAGTGAACGACCAGACTCCAACATCGTCTTTACTCATTTCATGACCACCGGGCACAAACCCAAAATCCCCCGAAACTGTAACTTCAGATGCTTTGGGAGCATAAATACTCAGTGTCACCGAATCATTCGGATGAAAGCGAACTGATTGGAGTGTATCGTTTGGAGTCGTCTCTTCATTAAATTGAGCTATTGCTTCTCCCGTAACTATGAAAACTAAGATAGCAACTATAAAAAGTTGAAGTCTCATCATGATTTTCTCGCGGTTTAGATTGGTAGATTATTGAAACAGCATTGGTGCAAATTCCGACAGGTACAATCGCCAGTTATCCCAGGTATGTCCACCACCGCTTTCGCGATATACATAATCAAAATCATGGCTGTCCAAAACTTCCCTCATGTGATTGACACTCTCGAAGAGAAAATCACCTGTACCACAGGCAATCCAGTAAAGTTCGTATCCGCTTTCTTTCAGATTGTCAATATTTTGGTTGGTAAGCTGAAGATGTGCCTGTGCATCCATTCCAAACTGACTTTCCTCGATTATTCCCATGCTCATCACACCGAAATAGTCAAATGTATCGGGATGCTTGAGCGCGAGTTTCTGGGTTTGCCATCCGCCCATGGATAGGCCGGTAACAGCTCGGTTTTCCTTGCCTGTTTTTACGCGATAGTTAGATTCGATGTATGGAATCACGTCCGCAACCAGGCTTTCCTCAAAACGTTCTGTAGCCATCGGGTTTGGCGAATCCGATTCACGGGCCGGTTCATGCCCCGGAGCTACATGCCACGCCGAAGTTTGATTGGGATTTCCGTTTGTCATCACAACAATCATCGGTTCGGCTTCTCCTGAATGAATCAGATTATCCATGATTCGATTTGCGAACCCGAGTTCGGTCCAGGCATTTTCATCTCCTCCACCGCCATGAAGCAGATAGAGAACCGGATAGTCCTTATCACTTTCATTATAGTTTGGCGGAAGATATACTTTCATTCTCCGCTGATCCATATCCAGTGTGGGCGATGAATACCAAACTTCCTGAATGGTCCCGTTTTTTTGATCACTCAACTGAACATTTTCGCTCTCTTCTCCCGGAAGAATAAAGGCACTGAATGTATTTCGAACATCCCGAATTACCCAGGGATTGTGAGGATCAATTGTTCGCACTCCATCTACATTGTAGGAGTAGTTGTAATAATCAGGTGTAAGGTCTGAAATAGTGATTTCCCAAATCCCTTTTTCTCCTACTTCCAGATGTTCAGAAGCTCCCCACCCCTGCATCCAGCTTCCGCTTATTTTTACCGAATCGGCGGTATTTGCCATAATTCGAAACGTGACTGATCCGTCGTCATGAATCTCAGGAGAGATCACCGGATCTTGTTGAAATTGAGCAATTACGGACGAGGTGATTAATCCGAAAAAGCCAACGAGTAGAAAAGCTTTTTTTATGATTTGTTTTGATCTCATAGGTAGCTCCAATTATTGTTAATTGAAAAGGTCGATAAACTTATTCAAGAACTTTTAATCATTCATAAATCCATAAGAAACATACTCTAAAGCCATGTAAAGTGCAGAATGCCAGTATTCCCAATCGTGGCCGCCATCCCGAACTCTGAACTGTAGCGGAATTCTTTTTTGTCTCATCTCCTGGACAAAAGCGATATTCGCATCAAATAAAAAATCATCGTCTCCGCAGTCTACAAACCATCGAACGGATTTTAGCTCTTCAATTGTCTCTTCATCCGCACCGGCCACAAAATTTACGGCACTTTCTTCTCGAACCGTTCGGTTTAATTCCTGAAATTTTGGATCGTCCTGGTTGAGCCCCTCCCCTTCGCCGAGAGTCATCAACGCACTCATGGCATATACTGTTGAGAATTTGTCCGGGTGTTTCTGTCCGTAAACTGTCGCACCTCCGCCGCCCATAGAAAGTCCTGCAATGGCGGTATTTTCTTTCCCTGTTTTCACCCGGTAATTTTCCTCGATATATGGCATGAATTCATCGAAGAAAAAATCTTCGTACGGCCAACCGTCCATGTTGAAATATCCATCCCACTCCGTTCCTGCATCCGGCATCACGATGATCATCTCCGTAGCTTTATCGCCGTCAATCAATCGGTTGGCAACATCCTGTACATGTCCCCTTTCAACCCAATTCGTATGATCCCCAAAAACACCATGAAGCAAATACATGACTGGGTATGTTCTGGTCTCATCCACCGTATAACTTTTTGGCAAATAGATTGAATAACCACGTTCAACGCCAAGAACCTCACTCGTCATTGATTTAACCTTAGCTTCGCCCTGAGGCGGCATTTCCGGCATTTGGGCAATGGCTGATTGAGAAGCAATTACAAAAAGTACTGTTAAAAATATCTTTTTAAATTCCATTTTATTTTTGTCCGTAGTCATTTGTTAGTGGTAGTTTGCAAGTTTTAATCTTGATTGAGTCGTTCTGTATAGATTCTGTCAAGTAACTCAAGTTGTTCTCGCATAGGCACTGTCTCCACGTGCAGACTATCACCAAAAAACATGGTTTGATAGTCACCGGGCTCGGCTGCGGGCCATTCAGGTAAACCTTCTGCGTTTGGATCTCCATCTTCAGCAAAACTTGCCAGATAAGATGACATAGCCTCTGCCAGATCCCTGTCTGCCTGTACCCAGGGGCGGTCACTGGTGTGAAGAGTATTGTAAGCGTAGGGAACTTCACCCGTATGGAATGCACCGAAATCTTGTTGTTCCGATGTATATGGAACATCCCGGGTAAAATGATAGAGATAAACCGGAGAATCACCGGTTTGATTTTGCATCTGAACCCACTTCCAGTTTTGCAAACCAAACGTATTTAACATACTCAGATCTTTTTGAGATCGTTGGGCTGCCGAATCCGTTTCAGCTGGAAAAAGTTCAAGAAATTCCTCCGCGTGTTCTCCAAACTGATTCTGAATATTCTGTCGAAATTGGTCTGCCGTTGGTGGCGGACCAAATGAAAATCCTTCATCTTCATTCCAGCCTGTCAATAAAGGAACATCGTTATAATTACCCTCTTCAAAAAGAGTATAAATTTCATCTGGAATCACATATCCATCAATGATTGGAGCTCCAAATTGCCCCTGTGCACTCTGAACTGAATCAGCAGGTAATTCCCGCAGTTCTGAAATTCCTGAAACTCCAAGTGATGAATCTGCATTCAGTCCTCGTTCTTCAGCGCTAGTCAATGTATTATCCATTGTTAGCCGTGCGGACGGTAGCAATGCCGCACCGCTTTCTGCGATTGCTCTATGGAAAAGCCCGCTAGCTAGTGGCGAGGCCACTAAATAATTCACACTAAATGAACCGGCCGATTGACCCGCAATCGTCACATTGTTCGGATCACCGCCAAAATTAGAAATGTTGTTTTGAACCCACTCCAACGCAGCAATCTGATCCATCAGCCCATAATTTCCGGAGGCGTTGTTGGGTGACTCTTCCGTCAACTCAGGATGTGCAAGGAATCCAAAAATTCCTACGCGGTAATTTATCGTTACAAAAACCACCTCTTTTTCTGCCATCTTCTCGCCGTTATAGATTGGCACTGATCCCGAACCACTATTAAATCCACCTCCGTGTATGAATACAATCACAGGTCGATTGGCATGGGCAGAACCCTCTTTTGTCCAGATGTTCAAATTCAGGCAGTCTTCACTCATGTTTCCGGCCGGAGCGATAAATTCTTGAGTCCACATCGAAAAAGGAACCGGTTCACGCTGCATGCAGATTGCTCCAAACTCACTAGCTTCGAATGTGCCATCCCATTCTTCAGCAGGTTGAGGTGCTTTCCATCGTAAATCTCCCACCGGAGCTTTGGCAAATGGAATTCCTTTGTAAGAGTAAATACCGGTTTCAGAATTGTAGACGCCCTCTACCTCACCCTTATCAGTCGATACAACTGAATCAATTGATTCGGCTGACTGGCAGGATGGAAATAGAAACAGAACAATGATCAGGTATCTAAAATATTTCATAAAAAGGTAATTGAGAATTGACAGACAAACACCTTGTTATTGTTACACTGTTAAACAATAGTAAATATTTAAATACCAGATACCAAAAAATAATTGCTATAATTTGTTGGCAATGACTTTAGCTCGAAATTTTACTATCGAAAAATCAAACGTATTCAATAAGTAATTTTAACATGAACTCACTCTTGGCAAATGCAGATTGGCAGAGTTTTTTAAAAAAATGGTGGGCCACTATTCTATTAATCCCATTCATACTGTATCAAATCCACCAGGCTTACTGGACACTTAGTTTTAATATCTTTTTTAGTATCACTTATTCATTCCCTTTTCCTATTAACATTGAAAAGTTCCTTGTGACCAATTTTCTGCTGATTATTCACGAAGCCGGCCACACGTTTTTCAGCATTTTTGGATCTCGAATCATCACTATTGTGGGAGGCTCTTTAAATGAGATTCTTCTTCCTTTATTGATTGTTATTTTTACCCTCTTCAACCGATATATAAAAGGATCTCAATTTGCATTATATCTCTTGGGGACGGCTTGGTTTAGTGTTGCTTTTTATGCCGCAGACGGAGCGCAGCGTCAACTTCCACTCATCGGCAATTTGGGAAAGGAGTCTCACGATTGGCATAATATTTTGATGCATTTTGGCCTTTTAGAATCCGATGGTTCAATCGCATTGGGTATGGTAATAATTGGAACTCTAATCTACATAGCAGCACTGACCGTTCCTCTTTGGTTGAAGAGGTATGAAACCTCAAATATTGATCTGAATCTCTAGAACGATCAATATAAACTGAACGGACTCTTAAAACTGAGAGTTACGTCACTACGCGCTTAGAACTTATCAAACCCAAAAATGTGACTGAGCAGAACAGGTTCGACATAATTATAGCAGGAGCAGGTGCGGCGGGATTAAGCCTCCTTTGGAGAATCATAAACTCTCCCCATCTCAGGAACCAGAAGGTTCAAATTATTGATCAATCATTTGAACCTGCTAACGATAAAACCTGGTGTTTTTGGGAGGATCTTGAATTACCAGATACCGGTTTAATTCATCATTCATGGAATCAACTGTTGGTGAAAATTAACGGGAAAACCTATTCAGAGGATCTGAAAAAGTATCGATACAAATGCCTCAGGAGTGAGGATTTCTCTGGCTATATTTTGCAAATAGCAAGGGAGAGTAAGCAAGTCACATTTTTAGAGGCAAGAATAAATGACTTCTCATGTGATGATCAATCCGGAAAGGTACATACTTCGAAGGGAGATTTCAGATCTAAAAAGATCTTTCAAAGTGTTATGAAACCCCCTGAGTATGATAACCTAACGGTTGATATCTCATTGATTCAACATTTTTTGGGTTGGGAAGTTGAAAGCAATAAAGATTTGTTCGAGCCTGAGATACCAACATTTATGGATTTTGATGTCCCTCAAGAGAATGGTACTTCTTTCATCTACCTATTGCCATTTTCAAAACGAAAAGCTCTGGTTGAGTACACCGTCTTCTCCAACCGGCTGATCAACAAGGACAATTACCGACAACAGCTCAGATCTTATTTACAAACACATTATGATCTGAATCAGAATAACTATTCCATCGAACGAGAAGAGTTTGGAGCCATCCCAATGGAAGATCGCAGATATCCTGCCATGTTCTGCGATTTTGTATGGAATATTGGCATCGTGGGGGGCTATGCAAAACCCTCAACCGGTTATACATTTAGCCGCATTCAAAAACACACATCTGAGATCACAAAGGCATTAGAGTTCAATAAAAACATTCCGAATAGCCCTTCCTCCTCCTACCGCTTTCGGGTGTATGATTTAATGATGCTCTACCTTCTGGAATATGAAAAAGAAAATGCAATCAGCGCATTCGATTATTTATTTCGAAAAAATAGTTTTGATACTGTTTTAGAATTCCTGTCTGAAGAGTCCTCTCTGCAGAAAGAGCTATCCATCTTTTCTAAAATGCCATACATGCCTTTCTTTAGGTCAATTTATAAGATGAGTCATAGAATTATTAGAGGGGCTTAATATTTTTAAATCAATTAATTAGAAAATTTTTAGATATAATAATTATTTGAGTTAAATCCAAAACGTTTTATACATTCAATAATTCAAATACAGTACAAATTGAGATAAACGTATAATTTAAATTTGTAATTAAGATTGATAATAAGTCTATTTTAATCAGGGATAAATATTAGTTTTTATTAAAGTTACTTGATAACAAGTACCTAAAATACTTACTTGTCAAGTTCTATTACTTAGGTTTTTTCGGACCGATACTTTTGGGGTAAAAAATGGAAAAGTGGGTGAAACTATGCATATCGCTGGGTGTGCTCTCTCTAATTTTTATAGAGAGCTGTACTGAGGCAGGAAGCTCAGGGCAGGTTGTGCTAAATCCGGGAGACAATTTTCAACAGGCAAATGATAATTTCCCTGCCGGGACAGTATTTCTCGTAAGCTCTGGCATTCACGAAGGGCAACAAGTAAATAATCCTAAAAAAGGGAATGTTTGGTTGGGACAGAAAGGCGCGGTAATGGATGGCGAGAATAATGTAAAAGCAGCCTTTACGGGAAAAGCTGTGAACGTTTCAATTCAAGGTATAGAGATAAAGAATTACGTTGAAAACGGTATTTATTTTGATGATGGCCAAAAAGTAGTATTTAAACGACTTCGCATCACAGATACCGGATCAGGAACGGGTGAATTGAATGGTGCTATCCGTTTAAATGATGTATCAAACATTACTGTATCACATAGTTTTTTTGAGAGAGTTTCTTCAGGAATTCTGCCTACTGATTGTAAGGGCCCCGTTCTGATTGATTGGAATACGGGCATCAACATCGGGCGAAATTTTGTACAACTTGGTAAATGTAGCGGAGCTAATATCCGTATAGAATACAACACCATGGAGAGGCAAGGGGATTATCTAAGAGAAGGCGCAAAAGACGTGGAAGATTGGATCTCTATTTACAGGTCTTCGGGTACCGTGAATAGCCCCATACAGGTTCGATATAATCGGGCCAGAGGCCATGGTCACTCTAAGTATGGATCATTCATTATGCTGGGTGATGCCGGTGGTAAACATCAACTTGCAGAAGGAAATGTTGGAGTGACTCCGGGGCAGGTTGGAATTGGAATTGCCGGTGGTGAAGATATTAAAGTTAATAACAATATCCTTTATAGTGATGAATGGCAGGATAGTAATATTGCTCTATATTCTGCTGATTACAGTGAACCCGAACCCTGTAATAACCACGTAATTACAAATAACAGGTCATTATGGTATCACAAGACTGGAGTGCAAAATAACCTTTGGACTGACAAAGATTGTAATCCGGTTGTGGAAAATAATCTATATCCTGATTATAGTTTGAACCACAGTATTTGGGAGTCTTCTAAAGCGGCAAGAGGACAGTAAAGTCTCCGGCTCCTTCTCATCTCATAGATTCGTGTAATTTAATTCTTGCCAACTCCTTTCTGATTTCTATAGGTCGTCTAAACATTCTATTCTATCAACAAATTTGAATAGACCTATAATTTTTTTATCGTCTTGATGTTAAACTATTCGAAGAGAAGTAAATACTTTTTTATGTAATTCATCAAGAATGCGACAATTTTTGAAGAGATGCGTTTTTTTAATTTTTAAATTGTTTTCAAAGATTGGATGGTTTGTTTTTCCCAATCATTATTATAGTCCAATATCTGATGTAAACAAGCTCGAAAAATCGAAAGAAGTTTGGGCTAAAAAATCAGATTTACCCGGCATTCAAGTGGATTTGAATCAACTGGTCACAAATCTCCGTGAAATTTGTCTTCCCTATCAGAAAGAATTTGTCGGAAATAAAAACTATTTAAAGGCTGTTGAAAATCATTTTGGACCAGGGTATGGTTTCATAGAAGCGCAAGCACTTCATGGTTTCATCCGATCCAAAAAACCAAAACGAATTATAGAGGTTGGCAGTGGTGTATCTACATCTTGCATGTTAAAGGCGATTGAAACCAATAAGGAAGAAACCAAAAGCTCTTGCCTTGTGACTTGTATTGAACCATTTCCATCTGAAAAAATTAATGCCCTTCAGGATGTAGATTTAATAAAAAAGAAGGTCCAAACTGTACCTGTGTCAACTTTTGAAGAACTTTCGGCTGGTGATTTATTATTCATTGATTCTTCTCATACCGTCCGACCCGGCGGAGATGTAAACTACCTGATTTTAGAAGTGTTGCCCCGCCTTTCTTCTGGCGTATTTGTTCATTTCCATGACATTTACCTCCCCTATGATTATCCCCGGAATGTACTTAACACCTACTTTCAATGGATGGAAACCTCGTTGCTCAGAGCTTTTTTGATCAACAATGAAAAAGTCAGAATAGTATTTTGCTTGAGTCAATTACATTATGACAGACAGGAAGAGTTGAAAAAAGTTTTTCCGGATTATATTCCTGCAAATGATCAGGATGGATTAGAAATTGAAACAAATACCGATCCAAATAAACGCCACTTTCCCGCTTCAATTTTTCTTGAAATTTTATAGATTACAAAAAGATTTAATGTAAGCCTTCCGATAAACTCTTTAACTGCTCATCAATCTCTTCGCCAAAAATTTCAAATGGCACCCGATTGTTTACAACTTTTTTAACATTACTTGCTTCAATAACTTCCTGGTAGGTTTCATAACAGTCCAGGGCATCGCTGAATTTCTCCATATCTTCATCTGAACACTCTTCAATAAATTTAATCTCTTCATCTTTGGACGCTTCAAGGCGAAATTTTCCATCCCGATCTACTTCCCCCATTCTTGTAAAAAGTGCCAGCCTTTTGGGATAATCACCTCCCTCCTCTTTCATCTTGCAGAAAACACGCTTCACGACGGCATGTGTAACTAAATGATCGTGAAAGCCACTCACTCCATGCACTGCGTAGGTGACAAGTACATCCGGTTTTAATTTCTCGATGTGTGATTCAATCTGATCCTCAATCTCAATTGGATTTAGATTTTTTAAATCTCCATCAGGCAAATCCAATACTTTCATCCCCGAGAGCCCCAATGTCTTTTCAACGCATTGCATCTCTTTGAACCGGATTTTTCCCATCTCCTGCTTATCCACACCGAGCCTGAAACGCTGTTTGGTTGCTTCTCCTTTCGTTAATGTTAATAAATGAACCTCGAAACCCTGCCGAAGCTGTGCAGATATTGCCGGTGCTGGCCCGAACGATTCATCATCGGGATGAGGAAAAATGTAGAGAATTTTCATGGTATTGGTTCAGCTTGATAGTTTAATTTTACACAGATAATCATTTTAAAAACAACGATTCTGTGAATTTACTTTTTGAAAATTGAGCAATTATATCGTAATTACTTTTTCAATTAAGTATTTGCTTTCCTTTAAACTGTAAAATTATGAATCAAGTTGACAGTCTTTCTAATCAGGAGTTTTTGGCAAGTGTAAATGAACCTGCCCATATCATAACATTGTTGGCAATTATGATTGTAGCGGGAGTGCTCGGTGGGGTAGCCGGGTTTATGATTGAAAAAAATACCTCCACGGATCACAAAAACAAAAATCCGTGGTTTTATATTCTTATCGGGCTTTGTGCTTCTCTTCTTGTTCCTCTTTTTATGACTACCATTTCAAGCGACCTACTTGAAAACAGTCAACAAAATCATCTTGATTACCTTGTTTTTGGAGGTTTTTGCCTGATTGCAGCTATATCTGCTCATAAATTCATTGTTTCAATATCTGAGAAAATCCTAAAACAAGTTGACTCAGCCAGGGACGAAATTGCTGCTACTGAAACCCGAATTCGGCAAAAAATAAGTGATTCTGAACTGAAGAAAGATATCGAAAAAGAACTAAGCTACCTGCAAGTGAATATTGACAAGCAACATTTTGGAGATTTCACGAAGGAGAAAGCCTTTTCAATTCTTGATAAAGCTCAGACACTCAGCTCGGAAGAAGAGAAAACATATCTTTTTTACCAACTTATCAGCAATTACTTTTTGGCCGGAAAGTATGAATTGATCAATGAAATTATTCAGGCCTATTCGAACCAAATTAATGCTGATGCTTATACATGGGCAAACGTCGCAATTGCAAATATGAATCTTTACAGCAGAACTCTGAACAATGCCTATAAAGAAAAATCAGTGACCGCTGCCAGAAATGCTATGAAACTTCAGTACACCTATGGAGAACCCTATGCCATTCTCATTTATCTGCAGTTAATTGATTATGCTTCTCAACAGACGGATAAGGAAAAAAATGAATCCATTGAAAACATTAATCAGATTTTTACTGAGTTAGATCAAAAAACACCTGAAACGGCTCATAGCGCTTATTACTATTTTATGAAAAATCAGGATCCAAACAATAGTTTCAGGAAATACAATGAAATCCTTCAGAAAATTTTCCCTGTTAAGTTTCAAAAATTAAAAGAAAAGGCGGGAATTTTTGATGGAGTTACAAGTACGGGTAATGGCACTGATACCGGGGAAACAGACATGAATATTGTTGAATAATTTTTCAAAATAAAAAAACCCACCAAGAGATCTTCCCGGCGGGTTTTTGACTTGTCTTAGTCAAGACTCCACTTCCGTCAAATTTGGGTCGGAAACGTGGTAGTCAATTTTTAGGAGCAACCTGTTGTTGAACCGCAGGTCATGCATTTCAGGCATGTACCGTTGCGTATCATTGTCATGCTCCCGCATTCGGAGCAACTGTCGCCTGTATAACCAAGTTGTTTTGCCCTGTCGTAATCCGATTCAGCATCATCTTCTTTTTGATACTGCTCTTTTTGTACGACATTCGCCCCTTCGTTTACCGTTTTGGGTTCACTTTGGGGATTGGACTTTTTTGCAACTTCATCCGCAAGTTCTTCCTCTTCAGAAGGGCGGAGTTTCCGCTTCAGGATATCTTCGGGAGCTACGTGTGCAAGATCTTCACGTCCGAGATAAGTAACGGCAAGTTCTCTGAAGATATAATCAATGACGGATGTCGTCATTTTAATATGAGGGCTTCCACTTACCATTCCGCTTGGCTCGAATTTTGTGAATGTAAATGCATCCACAAACTCTTCGAGAGGAACGCCATGCTGTAAACCAAGCGAAATTGCAATGGCAAAACAGTTCGTCAGACTTCGGAAAGCAGCACCCTCGCGGTGCATATCAATAAAAATTTCTCCAAGCTGACCGTTGTCGTATTCACCCGTTCGCAGGTAAACACTTTGTCCGCCAATCTTCACTTTTTGTGTGTAGCCGCTTCTTCTGAATGGAAGTCGCTGGCGTCTTGCCACATATTTATGGATGATCTTCTCAGCGGTTTGAATCACTTTATCTTGAGCCGCAGCGGTTTCCTCGTCTTCCTCTTCGAGTTCTTCAATAACATCACTCATAGAGTTTAATGGTTGACTCAGCTTGGAACCATCACGGTATAAAGCATTTGCCTTCAGCATCTTCTCCCAAGACGTCATGTACGCATCCTTGAAGTCCTCAACGGTTGCTTCATTCGGCAGGTTGATAGTCTTCGAAATGGCACCGGAAATAAATGGTTGAGCAGCGGCCATCATATTGATGTGCCCCTCAGCAGAAATAAATCGCTCACCAATTCGACCACACTTATTGGCGCAGTCGAAAACCGGATAATCTTTCTCCTTCAGGTGAGGTGCACCTTCCACTGTCATTGTTCCGCAGACATAGTCGTTAGCATCCTGGATTTGATCTTTTGAAAATCCGAGAAACCGAAGCATATCGAAGTTATGATCGGACAGTTGTTCTTCAGAAAGACCAAGAACATCCTTACAGAAGTCTTCACCAAGTGTCCAATGGTTGAATGCAAACTTGATGTCGAAACTACCGGGTAATGCTTCCTCGACCGCTTCGAGTTTTTCATCCGTAAATCCTTTCTCTTTTAATGATTCAGGATTGATATGCGGACATCCCTCAAGCGTAGCTGATCCTTTCGCGTATTTAATAATGTCATCAATCTCATTCTCTTTATACCCGAGATTTTTAAGCGCAAGCGGTACACTTTGATTGATGATCTTGAAGTATCCGCCACCGGCCAGTTTTTTGAATTTCACGAGTGCAAAATCGGGCTCAATTCCAGTTGTATCGCAATCCATTACCAAGCCAATAGTTCCGGTTGGCGCAATCACAGTGACTTGTGCATTACGATATCCATGCTTCTCACCCATTTTTACAGCTTCATCAGCATTTTTTCTCGCTGCGTTCAGCAGATAAGCCGGACAATGATCTTCACTAATCCCCATCGGCTTGATCGTCAGGTCTTCATATTCTTCATCATCAACGTCATAAGCAGCACGCTTGTGATTTCGAAGAACCTTCAGCATGTGCTCCTTATTGCGATCATATGCTTCAAACGTCCCGAGCTCGCTGGCAAGTTCGGCGCTTGTTTCATACGCCTTCATATGCATCATGCATGTGAGGGCGCCGGCAATCGCACAACCTTTTTCACTGTCATAAGGTACACCTTGAACCATCAGCGCTGCACCAATATTGGCAAAACCAAGACCAAGCGTTCTGAAGATGTAGGAAAGGTCAGCAATCTCTTTGGATGGAAACTGAGCCATCAACACAGAAATTTCGAGTACAACCGTCCAAAGTCTGGACGCATGGCGAATTGAATCAACATCAAACTCACTGCATTCCTCATCTTTGAAATATTTCATCAAGTTTAAGGAAGCGAGATTACACGCCGTGTTGTCGAGGAACATATATTCCGAGCAAGGATTACTCGCGTTGATCGGCCCGTCTTCAGGGCATGTATGCCATTCATTAATTGTATCGTGATATTGGGCACCGGGATCCGCACAAGACCATGCGGCATAACTAATTTGATCCCACAATTCACGGGCTTCCAGCGTTTTCATTGGCTCGGGCTCTCTGCCCTCTTTCTTGGCTTTTTTCCGCTCAACACGACCGTAAAGATTCCATTCTTTGTCATCTACGACAGCCTTCATGAAGCTGTTAGGAACCCGAACAGAGTTATTTGAATTCTGTCCGCTCACCGTCATATATGCTTCTGAATTCCAGTCCGTATCATAGGTATCGAACTCAATATCGGTAAATCCCTGGGCGGCCAACTGAATAACACGTTCAATGTAATTCAACGGAACCTGATCACGTTTTGCCTGGCGAATTGCATCACCGAGATCCTCATTTTTGATTGGATCGCGACTTACAGCACCATTAAAGGTTTTGCCATCAATCTCAACAGGTTCATTGCAAAGTTTGATAATTTTTTTGAGGTGCTTCTCCGTAATTTTTGATCCGGCTACAAGGGCTGCAACTTTCTGCTCTTCACGAACTTTCCAGTTGATATATTCTTCAATATCGGGATGATCCAGATCAAGTGTCACCATCTTTGCTGCCCGACGGGTTGTTCCACCCGACTTGATGGCACCGGCTGCACGATCACCAATCTTAAGAAAACTCATTAAACCGGATGATTTCCCGCCACCGCTGAGTGGTTCATTTTCTCCACGAATTTTAGAGAAGTTACTTCCGGTTCCGGATCCATATTTAAAAAGCCGTGCTTCACGAACCCATAGGTCCATAATTCCACCTTCATTTACAAGATCATCATCAATACTTTGTATGAAACATGCATGAGGCTGTGGATGTGAATAAGCATCTTCCGATTTCTTCAGCTCACCGGTTTTTCCGTCTACATAATAGTGTCCTTGTGCAGGACCATTAATTCCATATGCCCAGTGAAGACCTGTGTTAAACCACTGTGGACTGTTGGGGGCTGCCATTTGGTTGGCCAGCATATATCGAAGTTCATCGTAGAAAATTTTTGCTTGTTCTTCCGAGTCAAAGTAATCGTGTTTCCATCCCCAATACGTCCAGCAACCGGATAGTCTGTGAAAAACCTGTTTACTATCAATCTCATGACTATATCGATCTTCTTTATCAATTTTTTTGAGAGCTTTTTCGTCAGGCTCAGATCGTTGAAGCCATTCCGGTACTCCTTTTTCTTTTACCTTTTTTGTTTTTGCAGGTACACCGGCTTTCCGAAAATATTTTTGAGCGATGATATCGGTAGAAACCTGCGACCAAGTGGATGGAACAACAACATCTTCCATCTGAAAAATGAGCGAGCCGTCAGGATTTTTAATCTCTGATTTTCTTTTTTCAAATGTAATCTCTTCGTACGGCGAACTCCATTCTTCCTTGGTATAAAAACGCTTAAATTTCATAAAT
>CAYRDO010000020.1:15204-18781 GCA_964422985.1 uncultured Rhodohalobacter sp.
GACAATTTCCATGAGATAACACTAACTAATATATTTGAGAGAGCAACACACAGCAAGAAAAAAATCAATTACTTTTCCACAATTTCGGCAAGTTATCCACAATTGCGAGAGTTAAGTAATTCACCATAGTGTAACCCAGATTTCAAACATTCACAAAAAAACAATTTTCATGATTAAAAAAATGAAAATAAAGTTTAAAAATATTTCAAATATCAGTTTTGTGGATAAAAAAGAAGCCTTATTGACGATAAAAGCTGTTTGCAAAGGTTATCAACAACCAAAAAAGTTATCAACATTAATGCTTGCTTGTTAATAAAAATTAATATGGAAAAATAGTCATCAATATTAAATCAATTTAAAAAATCATTATAAGTATGATTTTATATAAATTATTATTTTATATAAAAATTTAAATTGTACATTATAACATTATTATTTACACAAACTATTACTTTCATTTTAAAGCAATCCGAAAGAATTTGATTTCCGTATTGTCTAGTGAATAATTGCTTACAAATTGGAAGGATTTCTAATCTTTGCCGGTTAAAACTTTTGTAGGAGATTTTTTAAACCATATGTAATGCATGCGGATGTTATCCTCTTGTGATACACAACATGACAGTTAAAAAGTATTATTTCATCAGACATTTTCTTTCAAGATTATGAACCAAATTAAAATGAAATATTTGTATCTCATCACTGTCTTTTTAATGATAAATACCGGAATAGGATTTACCCAACCCATACAACTTAACCCTGATAGTATGGACAGTTTTGTGATGGATCCCGCTACATTTGATGATGATGATAACTCTGATTCAATCTGGGAATTAGCACCTTTTGGCAAGAAAGATCCAACTACCTACAGATCCGGAGTTAAAGAAAATGGTGAACCAATTATCGAAGCGATCAGCGAGAAATCAATATCAAGCGTTCAGGTTAATTTGCGCGCTGATCCCAATGAATTTCCGATTATTGAGTGGGAATGGATGATTGAGTCCGTTTTGGAATCCGGCGATGTCACCGAAAAAGACGGAGATGATTATGCAGCCAGAATTTATATCACATTTGATTATCCGGTTTCAGAGCTCGGATTTGGTGATAAAATTAAATATCGATTCTATAAAACATTCACATCTTTTGATGTACCAACCAGGGCGTTAAACTATGTATGGGCGAATAAAGCGGATGCTGGATCGATCCATCCTAACCCGTATACCGATTGGGTTCAGGTCATTGCAGTAGAGTCCGGGAATGAGAAAGCCGGAACCTGGCAGATTGAACAAAGGAATATTGTTGAAGATTATCGGGCTGCTTTTGGGGAAGAACCGCCGGCAATTACCGGAATACAGATCATGACCGATTCCGATAATACCGAAGAATCCGCAAAAGCCGCCTATGGCAAAATCATCCTGAGAAAAGAGTCTGCTCCTGCTGTTCTGAATGATTAGTTTAAATCCGTAAATTTGACGTGAAACCGATCATCAATGAAAACAGATGCCACAACCCAAGCATACCTTCGAAGCTTCCTACAACGTTCGTTCTTATGAAGTAGATCACCATGAAGAAGCTTCAATCTCAACCATATGCAATTATTTCCAGGAAACAGCAGGACTCCATGCCAGGGAGCTTCAGTTTGACATTTCAGATCTACAAAAGAAAGGATTAACGTGGATTTTGTACAAGCTTCAGGTGAAAATCCATGCTTTTCCCAAACGTTGGGAATCGGTGCGGGTAAAAACCTGGCCATCTACGGGGGACGGTCTTCGCGCATTTCGTGATTATGAATTATATAGTGAGAATAATGAATGTCTTGCTGTTGGATTAAGCCAATGGATGGTTCTGGATATACAAAAAAAGCGGCCTGTAAAAATGCCCGAAGAATTGATGAGCAGCCGGTTTAAAACAGACAAACATGTTCTTGAGCTTCACAAGAAAAGTCTGAGTGAACTACCTTCAGAGGATACTCGGTTCATCACTACAACCAGCATAAATGACCTCGATATGAATCGGCATGTTAATAATGTACGATACATTGATTGGATCACAGGATATCCCTCACATAAATCACAGAATCAAAAAAAGTGTGATGAAATTACAATCCAATATGCCGCTGAGACTACTGCCGGCGATCAAATTCATCTTGCAAGTCAAGCTAATCCCAAAAAAGACGGCGAGATTAGTTTCACTCTATTTAAAAATAAAGATATGCGTGTCATTGCAAATGCTAAAACCCGTTGGTCTTAGATTTTAGTCTTATCTACAATTTCAGGCTCATCACTCCTGTCTTTTCGAAAATCAGAGGGATGGTCCTCCATCTCCCCAAACTCTTTAAACGTGTAGATAACACCTATTATAAACAAGATGACGACAAATAATCCGGATGAAAATATGAATGGAGCATTCATTGGCGACCTCCATATTTAAGAATTTTAAAATATGCGCCAAACCCGAGAATGGATGGTACCCATGTTGCTACAAACAGCCCGGCATTTTGATTCACAGTGAACCAGAGAACAATTGACAATATCATGGATACCAAAGCTGCGGCTAAGATATAATAGTCTGATTTCTTCAGCATGTAGAAACAAGTTGTTTATAAGATTAATGTTTCTACTTAAACAAGGCTCAGGAGCAATAGATCGTTCCTGCATATCCTTGAAAATTGTCTACTTATCCCAATCAGGTGCAAAAGATGGATTTACCAAACGTGTTGTTTTGTCAAGCTCGTCAATCTGTTGAAAATGCTCGTCTGAAAGCTGAAAATCATAAATATCGATGTTGTCTTCCAGGTGTTCTTTTGAAGAAGCTTTTGGGATAGCCACCACATTTTCCTGCTCAATTAACCAGCGTAGTGAAATTTGTGCAGCTGTCTTTCCGTACTCTTTTCCAATCTCAATAAGTTCATCATTATCCATCACCTTTCCTTGTGCTAGGGGGCTATAAGCGGTAATCAGAAAATCATGATCGTAAGAATAGTCCAGCATATCGAACTGAGCTAAAAACGGATGATATTCAACCTGGTTTGTTAGGATAGGGATTCTGTGTTCTTCAACTACTTCCTGGGCTAATCCCATTGGAAAATTACTGATTCCAACATTGAGAGCCTTCCCTTGATCACGAAGAGTCAGCATCGCCTCAAAGGTTTGTTGGAGTGAAAATTGCTCGTTTGGCCAATGAATGAGAAGCAAATCGACGTATGGAGTTCTTAATTGACGTAGACTGTCCTCTACAGACTGAAGCACGTCATCATGCTCTAAATTGGTATGCCAAACCTTTGTCGTTAAAAAGACGTCTTCCCGATCTACAGGGGAAGAATAGATGGCATCACCAACCTCTTTTTCATTTTTGTACATTTGGGCGGTATCAACATGCCTGTAACCAATAGATAATGCTTCAGTTACGGCTTGCTTACACTCTCTGCCGTATAGCCTGTAGGTTCCAATTCCAATTTCCGGAATCTTAACTCCCTGAACTGTTTTATACTGCATGAATATGTATTACTGGGTAAAACTATTTAATTAAGATTAATTTTTGCTAGATGTTGATTGATCAAGTTACTTAATCAATGTAATTT
>CAYRDO010000020.1:18791-29326 GCA_964422985.1 uncultured Rhodohalobacter sp.
GATGCCGCTGGGTTTATCGGAAGCATCCCAAACAATTGAATGCTCACCCTGTTGAACAATATCGTCTAACAAGAGTGCAACTTGCTGGCCTACAATATTATAAACACCAACTCTAACATTACGTTCCTCAGGTAGATAAAAATTAATGTTTGTAGATGGATTAAACGGATTTGGATAATTAGGCCGAAGCTCTATACTGTTTGGCACCTCTTCTTCCTCTGAAACGTTTGCAAACGATTCATAAGGTTGTACTTTAACTACAAACCGAGGTCGCTCGGAAGGGTGAATGGTTGAAATTCTTGGAGATTCAATATTTTCCTGATATTCCTCCTCAGTGGTATTTGTATATCTAAATCGATATTCATTCTCTTCTCTGAGATCAACAATTGTTCCGTTAAACGTATCTTCAAGAGTAACAACCCATTCATCAGGAATTTCGTTGCTGAGTTGCCATCGAAGAATAGCCCCACCGGCGTTGTCAGATATTTGATATCCCAAACCAAGCTCATACTCTTTATCAATTTCATGAGGCAAATGAGTAAATGCATTGAAACTTTCATCAGAAATTGTGGAAGTTAAATACAACAATTTTGAACTCTCACTACTACTATTGGAAATGTTTGGTTCTTCAAGTGTAAGTTTCGGAAGATCATACCGGATTTGTTCATATTGAGTAGGAGCATCCATAAACCCAACCATCACTACATCAGACAGTCTTGAACTTTCCTGATTCTCAGGTATCACTCCAAATTCAATAAACCGATCCGGCAACGGGCTTCGAATCTGATTCTCAGATGATTGCAGAAGATTGGCAACACTTGAATGAATCATCATGGGTGACCAATAGCTTGTCTGTGTCTGCTCGGCTAAGTGCAGGTTAAACTTTTTAGCTTGCGGATTCCAAGCTTGGGTCACCGGAAACGCCTGTGATATATCTTGCTTTTCTCGCTGCACCGTTCCATTACCGGAAGTTTGCACCGGTATTGATAAAAACTGTGAATGGTTGGTTAACTCGGTATAAATATCCGGGTTTGTATTTTGGCTACTCACTGCTTCAGTGAATATGGTAGTTGGGCTATTCCCCGTCTTTTTTACGATTACAGATGTGTGAGGCTTGATTGAGGCAATATCAAGTTGTGTGCCATCCAAACTGTAAAATTCTAACGATGAATTTCGATTGAGTCGCTGAATGGGCGTACCGGGAAATGAAAGTAAGTATGTGCCTTCGTCGTTCAGCGTTTTACTGAACATTGAGCTTGTACTTCCATTTCCGCCGGGAGATCCATACAAATCCTGGAAATAGGAAGTTTGTGATGATGTGAAATTTTGCATGCTTGAATAGCCATCATAAGCTTCAGACACCCGATTGAGTTCTACCGCTACACCAGCTTCAGTTGGTTCATAGGTTGCTGATGCAATTAAATCTCCTGAAAGCTCTAATTCAACTTGTCCACCATCAGGTTTAATAACAGAGCCGGAATAAAAATAACTGTTGCCCACACTCTGAAGACTTGAGAGGTCGGTATTCGAAATTACTGTAAAATCATAAGGTTCAACAAATATGTCCTGTTGAATAACTTTCGACCCACTTTCTGTTTTCAATTCCACACCCTTTAGCGACACCGGTGTTTCAGTGGGATTATAGATCTCTAAGTATTCAAAATTTGATCCGTTAACATTCGAGGCGGGTAAAATTTCTGTAATAACCAAGTCACCCCTGTTCAACGAATGTTGTTGCACTCGTTCAGGGAATATTTCCATACGCTGAAGTGCAAGAGGAATTCGTTCTGTCACTGCCTCACCATCAATCACCCACATAAAATCGATGGTATCAGAGGGCCGCAGGTAAATATCATCAATATTCAGATGCAGTGAAAATGAACTCCAGGTATCTTCCACAGATCGCAAAGTGGATTCTTCGATAACTCCACTTGGCAGGTTATTCCACTCTCCATCATTCACTTTGTATCTCAATTCAAAATTGTGAGTGTTATCAAATTCATAAAAGTTGTAGATAAAATCGAAAGCGATAATAAAGTTGCCAAAACTATACTCACTTTCATTTTTGATAGAAGCTGCAAAAAATGTTTGATAAGGTGAGTTCTCCAACTGAAGACGCCCCGGAGCAGTTCCGTAAATTCCACCCGGTACAAAGTAATTCGTACCATTTTCAGCATCAACATACGACTGCCATTGATCTGTTTGAATGGTGTATTCTTCCGAAAGAATAGATTGGATATCTGACAATCCTACTGTCAGCGATGATTCGTTTCGCTCGGAAGCTCCCTGAGAGAATCGTACTTCTAAAGGAGCATCATCTGTGAGTAAAATTTGTGCCTTAGATACAGTTCCACCACCCCAGATCAAAAACACGGAAACAGACAGTAAAATCGTAAAGAAAAAGGCCTGTAACTTTTGTCCCATAGGCAGTTTAAAGTATGCGAATTTCTTTCGTCCCTCTAATGTTAGAATTTATTCAATTATTATCTACTATTAAATGCTGTTTTTTCGAGTTCAGCCACTTTTTTTCTGCTTTTTTCCGTAATCAGGTTCAAATTTGGATTATTTTTATCAATTATTGATTTATAAACGCGTATAGCCGCCTCTCTATTACCGATGTTTACTAAAATATCAGCCTTTTTATACAAAAAAATGACATTGTCTGGAAGCTCATCGGTCAGTTCATTCGCATAGTTCAGAGCGTCATCAAATCGTTCCTCTTTTTGATAGAGATACATGAGCATCATCTTGGCGTCGTTGCTCACGTAAGAATTACTGTTGGCGGCCATTTTTAACTCATGAAAACCATCCTCAATTTCTGCATTTAACCCAAAAATATTAACAGCCCATTTCATCCCGCTCGGCACGCTGCCAACCATGTAGTAAAACATTCCTTTTCCAATACGGGCATCCGGCCGGTGTGAATCGAGAGAAAGCAACTGCCGGGTATAATTAAATCCTTTCAATCCGCTTTGAAGTGCAATTCGATGCTCTCCCTGACCCGCAGCCACCAACCCTCGGTATCCATAGAGACCGCTGAGCATGAGAACCATCGTGGTATCTGTGGATGATTTTTCCAAATTTTCGTGACTCAACTCAACGGCTCTTTCTGATTTTTCTAAAAACTCATTTGCCAATTCCTCGGATTGATCCACAAAAAAATACTCCAGGAATGGCATCATGCTTTCAAAAAAATGAGGAGTTGGGTCTTTCGGATATTGCTCTTTTATCTCACTAAAAATTTTATTGGCTTGATCCCAATCAGTCTGATAAAATGCTTCAATTCCCGCTTCCAGTTGTTCTTGATATGAAGTTTTTTCATTCAGGACTGATTCGGTTGAATCATTTAAAAACGGCATGAATAGCAGGAACGTTAACAACGCGATAGTCATAAAAATGGATTAGTAACCGTCAATTCTTTTACAATAATCTAAATGAATGTAGCTCAAAAAAGTTTCATCATTCGGCATCATCTTCCAAATGAAGGGGTCCGAGGCGGCCTTCTGTATAAGCAACAGCTACAGAAACGGCAGCATCTCCGGTTACGTTTACGGCTGTTCTCATCATATCAAGTATTCGGTCCACCCCAAGGATCAAGGCTATTCCTTCCACAGGAACCTGGATCGCCTGAAGTACAATCACAAGCATAATAATACCGGCACCCGGAACACCGGCAGCCCCAATGGACGCTAAGGTAGCTGTCAGTACAATTGTTAATTGTTGTGCAATTGAGAGGTCTAACCCAAGTGCCTGTGCAATAAATACCGCTGCAACGGCCTGGTATAAACTCGTTCCATCCATATTAATGGTAGCTCCCACGGGCAGAACAAAACTCGCAACTTCATCCTCCACACCCAGGTTCTTCTCGACTCTTTCCATCGTAACCGGAAGCGTCGCTACGCTTGAGCTTGTACTAAAACCCAACAGAATGGCTGGTTGTATAGCCTTAAAAAAATCTTTGAGCTTCATTTTGCTAAATACTTTAAACAGGCTCGAGTATACCACCGTTACATGAATCAAAAGTCCAATGATCACGGCAAGACAATACCAACCCAATGCTTTCAGCAAGAGCAAAGCCTGACCGATATCATCCCCCGCTAAATCAATAATGACAACTGCCATAAGTGCAAAGACTCCATAGGGAGCAAGCAGCATAATCATGTCCACTATTTTGATAATAACATCATTAAACGCCTCGAACACATTGATGAGCACCTGTGTTTTTTGAAGTGGAATTTGGACGATTCCAATACCGAGAAGAATGGCAACAAATACAATTTGGAGCATATTTCCATTGTCGGCGGCGGCAGCAAAAAAGTTCTCGGGTACAATATCAACAATGAACTGTAAGGGGCTTTGGTCCAAAAGTTCCTGAGCGGCATCTCCCCTGCCCTCAACACTTTCACCGTAACTTTCCATTAGCGATGTTCGGGTTTCTTCAGGTAATGTTTTCCCGGGCTGAATGAGATTGACACAAGCCAAACCTATTGAGATTGCAAACACCGTAGTGATCATATAGATACCGATCGTCTTACCACCCATTCTGGACAATTTGGTCATATCATTTAGACTTGTAACACCAACAACTAAAGAGGCTAAAACCAGAGGCACGGCAATTAATTTTAAAAGGGTGATAAAAATATCACCAAAAGGTCGAATATAGTTACTGGTAAATTCATTGAAACCGGCTAAACTAGAGAGCAACCCCCAAATCAACCCAAGAATTAATCCGATAATGATCTGCCAGTGTAGCTTTCTATACCATTTCATATAATGAATAATTGAGTGATTAGATAAACAATTAGGCCACTAATGCCCGTAGATGCCCAATTTATAAAGCTGTTTGTAAATGTATTTGTGGTGTCGCTGAAATCTTCAGGAGGATCCACTTCAATTCCCTTATCAAGAAGGATAGCTCCTGCGAAGGAGTCGATTAGTAATCCAAGAATTCCTCCTAAAAGAATTGCCGGAAAAAAATAGATAGGTGAATAGATCCCAAGAGCAAAAATAAAGAGCGAAATCAACAAAGCCCCCATCACGCCGCCAAGTGTTCCTTTTAAGCTAATTCCACCATCCGTTCCCACTGCAACCTTTTCTAACGTTGTGATTTTAAAGGTTTCTCCGGGATTCCGTATTCCAATTTCTGTAGCCCATGTATCGGCGGTTGCTGCAGCAACAACTCCAAATGCCGCAATGAGGCAAGCCACGGAATTCAATGCAAACCAAAGAGTACAGAACACCGCAACCCAAAATCCATTCGCCCAGACCTGATAGCCATCACGGCGATTATCCCCTCTTATCTCAACAGAATATTTGGCATGATTCGCTTTACGTCCGTTTAAAGTGGTTAGAAAACTACTCGTCCCAAAGAAAAATATTAATGCAAAAGCCAACGCCCAACCTCCAAATCCTAGAACAATGGTTCCCAAAATAATTACGGCTTTGGTAGCCTCGAGGGAGATCCAGTTTGTTAAAAAAGAGACATGAGCCACACAAATAGATAGAACCAACCCGATAAAAATCATGGCATGATCTCCCATCTTCCCATTCAGGATAAACAGGTAGATAAGAGTTAAACCAAATAAATAGTTTATGAGCCGGTACAAAATTTATGATGAGCTATTGGTGGTTGAAGTGCCGTTTTCAATTTTATGATCTCTTTTCAGGATAGCATAGATCACGATGGCATACCCGGCAATAATTACAACCGGCGAAATATAAAGAGAGATAAATCCGTGCACTTCGTTCTCAATTCTCATCGCTGTAAAACCGATTACAAGAAGCAGTAATCCCAACCCCATCAACTTATAATTGAGAGGGGTAAAGAGCATCGGCTTATTTTCGTCTTTTTTTCTTTTTTTTGCAGACATGTATGCTTATTAAACGGTTCTATTTTGTAGGTTTGATTGATTAAGTTATCTAATTATCTGTAACTGAAAAAACAGATCTCAACGAAGTATACAAAATATGAAAGTTATTTTGGCATCTGCCAGTCCCAGGAGAGCTCAGCTGCTTACACAGGTAGGTATCCGATTTGAAGTGGATCCCTCCTCAATGGAAGAAACATTCCCGGATTCTGCCACTCCTACCGACGTTGTAAAACTTCTTTCCCGCCAAAAAGCAGAAGATGTGGCCAAACGCCATCCGGAACAGTTTCTCATAGCCGCAGATACAATTGTGTGTATGAATAACGAAATTCTTGGAAAACCGAACGATGCCAACCAGGCAAAACAGTATCTTTGTCAACTAAGCGGGCAATCTCATGATGTATTGAGCGGAGTTTATGCCGGAATTACCAATGCATCGGGTGCATTCGATTCTTCAATCTCTTTCTTTGAGAGAACAAAAGTAACGTTTTCTACGTTATCCGAATTAGAAATTGAACAGTACATTGAATTCGGTCAGCCTTTTGATAAGGCCGGCTCGTATGGCATTCAGGATGATCTCGGATCTCTGTTTGTCGAAAAAATTGAAGGCGATTATTATAATGTCGTCGGATTTCCCTTGCACCGATTTTATGATACTTTAAAAAAAGAGATGCCAAACATCCATACAAAACTTTTCTTCCAAACTTCATGAAGACGAAATTAATTTCACTAATTGTTGGACTTTTTCTGTTGTTCCCTCTCTCGGTGAGTGCACAAATGGACGATTACCAAACGGCCAACCGGTTGATTCAACAACAGCAATATGAGGAAGCTCTGCCGATTATCGAGTCTTTATATAAACAAAATCCACGTTCATTTGTCTATTTTGACCGATACACGCGTTGCTTAATCAATCTAAAACAGTTTGACAAAGCAGAGGAAGTTGCCCGCAATCAGGCCAATGAAGATCGCTTCAGACTTCAGGCATCTATTAAACTGGCAGAAATTCTTCATTTGAAAGGAGATCGGGAAGCTGCTTTAGAAACCTGGAATGAGATCATTGAACGGAATAAGGGGAATCACCAAGCATATTACGCTACCGGAAATTCAATGACCAGCCGGCAGGAATACGATACTGCAGTACAGCTTTTTAAAGAAGCCCGAAAAGCCTTAAACGACGATTCACTTTTCCTGAATGAACTGGCAAATACCTATCTGCAGGCCGGCCGATTTGAAGAATCCGTTCAGGAATATTTTCGGCTGATTGTACAATCACCGGATCAAATGAGTATTGTTCAACAGCGCTTTTTGCGAATGCGAGATGATAACCTGTATGAGATTGCCGCTTTTGAACTGGAAGACCAGCTCTTGCAACTGGATACGAATCATCAATCGTATTCCCCTCTTTATCAACTATTAACCTGGCTTTTACTGGAAACAGATGAGCACCAGCGAGCTTTTGTTTTTGCGCGTCGATATGAAAGTGATACGCAATACACGATCTACTCATTATTTTCGCTTGGCAACCAGTTGATGTCGGCCCGAAATTACGAGTTGGCCACGCAGGCTTATCAATATTATACCGATTCGGCTGAATCCTCCGTGCGGTTCAGAGCTCTGGAGAACCTGGCCGCAGCTTATCGCGAATGGGGAGAATACCTCAGACAAAATAATATTGAAACGTCAGCTCAACAGGACGAAAAATTCGTGAAGTCTTATGAGGTCAATCAACAACTTTTGGAGGCCGCACCAAACTACGAAAATGCCCCTGAAATCTACTCCAACCTGATTGACCTTTCCGTTGATTTTTATAAAGACGTGGAAAAAGCGCAAACCTGGTACAACCAGATGCGGCGAAGAACGGTGAGCGATCAAAACCCATATGTTTACTATGCTGAAGGCAGAATCGCCTTGTTCAACAAAGATTTTGTAACCGCAAGACAAGCGCTGACCCGTGCAGACAAACAAGCCAATGAATCTGAGTTATCTGAAAAGACAAGATATTATTTGAGCCTTTCTGATTTCTTTGCAGGCGATTTTGAATTCGCGGAAATTCAGCTGAAAACACTTGAACGACGAAATACTTCGTACTTTGCGAACGATGCAATTAAATTAAGAATGTGGATCAAGAACGGGCTGAGGGCTGATTCTACCGGCAGTTTGCTGGAAACTATTGGTAGTTCACTTTACTCCATCCACACCGGAAATTACAATGATGCTCTTCAGGAACTTGAACCTATTTTGGCTCAGACCAATCACTCATTTTCTGATGATCTGATTCTTGAACTCTCCGCTGAGCTTCCTGATCGTTATAACAGGTTGAAGCTTCAACTGGTAAATCGTGCCATTCAATCTCAGCCCTACAGTCCTTTAAAAGAACGACTTCTCTGGGATCAAATAACCCTTGTAGAATACTATATAAAAAATATGGATTTGCCTCCTTCTCCGGCGGATACAGTGAGCTATTCATTCCTCGATTCCACCGTCAATCTGGAGTTTTCTCAACAACATCTTGTTGATTTATATGAAGAACTCCTCATTGAATTCCCGAACGGATTTTATGCACCTTTTGTGAGGGAAAAACTTGAAAATCTGGAAACAACGTCCACCTAAATCATGATTTTTAAACAATTTCAAAAGGTACTTTTAATTACAGTTGTGAGCCTCATTCTGGCCGATCTCAGCAACGCACAACGAGTTCTCATCCCGATGGACGGCTCGCAAACCAATCACCTGAAAGCCTATGGAGTGATTTTTAATCACATTGACTCTGGTGAATCGGGAATGTGGTTGTTGAATTATCGAGGCGGCAGTTTTTTGACGACCGAGACAAATGATATCGTCCGGAAAAGTCGCCTGAAGAATGTGAGTGTGGAACAAATTTCCGAGTCCGAAGCATCCTCCATCATTTCTGAAGTAGAACAACCAAACGTGAACATGGCGGCTATCAACCTCGAGAAATCGCCAAATATTGCGGTTTATACTCCGCCAGACGCTCTCCCGTGGGATGACGCCGTAACCCTCGCGCTTGATTACGCAGAAATTCCCTACGATCAGGTTTATGATACAGAGGTTCTCAGCGGGGCACTTGAAGAGTATGATTGGCTGCACTTACATCACGAAGATTTTACGGGGCAATATGGTAAATTTTGGGCGATCTATCGATCTCAACCATGGTATATTGCCAGCGTTCGCGAGCAGGAAAAGTTAGCTCGAGAGTTAGGTTTTCAGAAAGTGAGTCAATTAAAGTTGGCAGTTGTTCACAGAATCCGAGATTTCGTAATGGAGGGAGGATTTATGTTCGCCATGTGTTCTGCAACTGATACATTTGATATGGCACTGGCCGCCGAAAATCTTGACCCGCTCCCTACCCCCATGGATGGCGACCCAATCGATCCAAATGTGAATGAAAAGCTGAACTTCGAAAACACATTTGCTTTCGAAAATTTTGAGATGATTACCGATCCCTATATTTATGAACATTCTGACATAGATATTGAAGTGGACCTGAATCGAATCAGTGAAAGTCTTGACTACTTTACTCTTTTCGATTTCTCAGCAAAATGGGATCCGGTTCCAACCATGCTCACTCAAAATCACGTGAATAGTCTTCGAGGATTTTACGGACAGGCCACAGCGTTTCAGAAAAATAAAGTGAAGAGCAGTGTGGTAATTTTGGCTGAATCACCCGGTCGAAATCAGGTGAAATATATCCATGGAAATGTCGGTCGTGGAACGTTCACATTTTATGCTGGTCATGATCCTGAAGATTATACACATCGTGTAGGCGATCCCCCCACCGATCTCAGCCTGCACACAAATAGCCCCGGCTACCGCCTGATCTTAAATAACATCCTCTTCCCAGCCGCCGAGAAGAAGAAAAAACAAACGTAATTCTGGTTTCTGGTAGCAATATGTGATTGCGAGCAGAGTGAAGCAATCCCAAAGCGTTTTCAACTCTCAGGATACATCATAAATTCATACAATATGTTGATGTTGGGAATTCAATCCACGAATCATTCTCAAATTGTATACCTTCTACCTGATTTTATATACATCATTGTCATTTGCATACTGTTAACTGTTTACTGAAAAATGAAGCCCTCCGATAAATTTGAAGATTTTGTTGAGCTGGTATCGATCCTTCGGAAGGAGTGTCCATGGGACCGAAAACAGACGCACCAATCCATCAAAGACAATCTGATTGAAGAAGCATACGAAGCCGTTGAAGCGATTGATGAGCAGGATCATGAAGAGCTCTCGAAAGAACTGGGAGATCTGCTTCTGCACGTAGTTTTCCATAGCAAAATGGCCTCTGAAACGGAATCATTTACGATTGATGATGTGATTTACAGAATCTCAGAAAAACTGATTCGCCGTCATCCACACATTTTTGATGATGTTGAGGTTGAGGATGAAAAAGATGTGGCATCAAATTGGGAGTCGATCAAATTGACAGAAGGAAAAGAATCCGTTTTGGATGGCGTGCCCAAACATCTGCCCGGCTTGATTCGCGCACAACGGATGCAGGAAAAAGCCGGGAATGTGGGCTTCGACTGGTCGGAGTGGCAACTGGCGTGGGAAAAACTGGACGAGGAGCTCGATGAATGGCGTGAATCTGTAGCCAGTCAGTCCAAAGAAGATCAGCGGGAAGAGTTCGGAGATCTT
>CAYRDO010000020.1:29336-30454 GCA_964422985.1 uncultured Rhodohalobacter sp.
TAAAAAATTCAACGACCGATTCAGGTACATCGAAAAAAAACTTGCTGAAATGGGAAAATCGATTACAGATTCGAACCTTGAAGAGATGGATAAATTTTGGGAGGAATCTAAAACTAAACTCTAAGGATTTCTGTTTGTTAAATCTGGTTATATACGTGTTATTACTTCTATTATCGTATGCTGTTTTGTATTTTAGGTGAATACAATCGTTAACCTGTAAAAGCAGAATTCATTTAAAAATTTCTCTTTTTTCGGGATAAAGCTGGAATAAGCTTATTTCAAAAAATGAATTAACAAAGATCATAATTTAAAAAAGACTATAAATAAGATAATGGCGGAGCAAAACTTAGAAAATATTGATCTGGAACAATACCCACACATTAATAAAGGACTTGCCGGTATTGTTGCTTTCTCAACCACAAAAAGTTTCATTGACGGGCAATCCGGTGATTTGATTTATGCCGGATATCATATTGATACACTTGCCAAAAATGCTACCTTTGAGGAAGTTTGCTTCCTGCTTTGGAATGATCGCCTGCCAAATCAAAAAGAACTGGACGAACTTCATAGCAAATTGCGAAGCCAGCGAGAGTTACCTGAACCTGTTTTAAATTACATTAAAAACACACGTAAAGAAGCAGAACCCATGGCGGTTCTCAGAACTTCAGTTTCTATGCTGGCTGATTTCCAGGATGATTCTGACGATACGGAACATGCGATTGCCGTTACCGCTCAAATTCCAACAATCATTGCCGCTTTTGATCGCGTTCGAAACGGAAAAGAAATTGTTGCTCCCCTTGATGAAGGCAGCACAGCGTTTAACTTTCTGTATATGTTGAACGGTGAAAAACCAGGACAAGCTGCCGAAAAAACGATGGATCTTTGCCTTGTTCTCCATGCCGAGCATGGAATGAACGCATCTACGTTTACAGCAAGAACAATCTGTGCAACTGAGTCGGATATGTTCTCAGCAGTGACCGGTGCAATTGGTGCTTTGAAAGGTCCGTTGCACGGGGGTGCGAATACTGCTGTAATGAATATGCTTCTGGACCTGAAAGAAAAAGGCGGAGAAGATGCCGATCCCGTAGCATTTACCAAAGAAAAGCTTGAGAAAAAAG
>CAYRDO010000020.1:30464-32153 GCA_964422985.1 uncultured Rhodohalobacter sp.
AATCATGGGCTTTGGTCACCGTGTGTACAAAACATTTGATCCCCGGGCGGTTCACCTGAGAAAGATGTCGAAAGAACTTTCTGAAGAAACCGGACACGAATATCTCTATGAATGGTCCGAAGCGATGGTAAAAACCATGAAGGAAGAAAAAAATATTGATCCTAATGTGGACTTTTTCTCTGCTTCCGTTTACTACTCGATTGGAATTAAGCCAGACCTCTACACATGTATTTTTACAATGAGTAGAATTTCCGGTTGGACAGCTCACTTCTTTGAGCAAAAAGCGAACAACCGATTGATTCGTCCACGCGCTCTTTACGTTGGTGAGAAAAATCTTGACTGGGTACCGGTCGAAGACAGATAAAAAAACTCAAGTAACTAAAAAGCCCTGTATGATTTAAATCATACAGGGCTTTTTTTATATCCGCTAAAAGATAAATTTACAATACCTCTTCGATAGGTGTGTAATTCATATTGAATGTTTCTGCGACATCTTCGTACACAACTTTTCCATCTACAATATTCAGACCTTTTTGAAGTTCCCCATCATTACTGAGCGCTTGTTTCCATCCTTTGTTGGCAATTTGAACGGCGTACGGAAGTGTTACATTCGTCAGCCCCATTGTTGATGTAAAAGGAACAGCTCCCGGCATGTTTGCTACACAGTAATGCACCACATCATCAATAATGTAAATCGGGTCGTCATGAGTGGTCGGTTTCGAGGTTTCAAAACATCCGCCCTGGTCAATGGCAACATCTACCATAACGGTTCCGGGACGCATCAACCCTAACATATCTTTTCTGATTAAATTTGGAGCTTTTGCACCGGGAATGAGCACTGCTCCGATAATCAAATCGGTATTGCCAAGCATGTTTCGAATATTACCTTCTGTGGAAAAAAGTGTTCGAACATTTTTAGGCATCACATCATCCAAATATCGAAGCTTCTGAACATTGATATCCAGAATTGTCGTGTTAGCTCCCATTCCGGCTGCGATCTTCGCTGCATTGACTCCAACGATTCCACCGCCAAGGACTATGACATTTGCGGGTTGAACGCCGGGTATTCCACCCATCAAAATTCCTCGTCCACCCGTTGATTTTTCAAGATATTTCGCTCCTTCTTGTGCGGCCATTCGTCCAGCCACTTCACTCATAGGAATTAAAAGCGGAAGTGAACCATCTTCTTTTTCTACCGTTTCGTAAGCAATTGCAACAGCGCCGGAATCCCGGACAGCTTCCGTCAACTCCTGGCTGGCAGCAAAATGGAAGTAGGTAAAGATAATCTGTCCCTCTCTCATTCGGGGATATTCTTTTGCAATCGGTTCCTTTACTTTCATAATCATATCCGACCGTTCCCAAATCTTTTCAGCGTCTTCAATAATTTTTGCCCCTCTCCCTTCATACATTTCATTCGTGAAGCCGCTGCCAACACCTGCGTCTTTTTCCACAAGAACCTCATGCCCATGCCTTTTCATCTGAAGTACGCCAGCCGGTTGAAGTGATACCCTGTTTTCTTGTGATTTAATCTCTTTCGGAACTCCAATAACCATATTCTTAGCCTTGATTTGATGATAATTTTTCGTTCGAAAGGTAGGAAAAGTTAGACTAAAATATGAGACAGGATTCAGGATTCAGGATTCAGGATTCAGGTTCCAGGTTCCAGGTTTCAGTTTTCAGGATTCAGGA
>CAYRDO010000021.1:0-19114 GCA_964422985.1 uncultured Rhodohalobacter sp.
ATGGACAATCACATTACCATCTTTGATACAACCCTTCGAGACGGCGAACAGTCGCCGGGATACAGCATGAACAAGCAGGAAAAGCTTCGTCTTGCTCTACAGCTCGAAAAGTTGGGTGTTGATGTGATTGAGGCCGGATTTCCAATCGCATCAGACGGTGACTATGAAACTGTGAAAGAAATTGGAAAAACCATCAAAAAAAGTACGGTAGCTGCACTTTGCAGAACCCGTCAGGTGGATTTAGAAAGCGCCGTTTCCTCGCTTGAACATGCAGCAAAACCACGAATTCACACCTTTATCGCTACAAGCGATATTCACCTTCAGCACAAACTCCAGATGAGTCGAGAGGAAGTGCTGGAATCTGCTGTGAATGCGGTTAAGTATGCAAAATCTCATTATGATGATGTTGAATTCTCAGCTGAGGACGCATCGCGAAGTGATCCGGAATTCCTGATTGACATTTTTACCGCTGTCATTGAAGCCGGTGCCACGACGATTAACGTTCCCGATACGGTTGGATATGCCCTTCCGTGGGAGTATGCTGAATTGATCAAAACGCTTCATGAAAATATTCCGAATATCGACAAAGCCACGATCAGTGTGCACTGTCATAATGATTTAGGTTTGGCAGTCGCAAATTCACTGATGGCCGTTCGTAACGGAGCGCGTCAGATTGAGTGTACCGTCAACGGAATTGGTGAACGCGCCGGAAATGCTTCGCTTGAAGAAGTGGTTATGGCAATTGAAACCCGCAAAAATAACATGGATTACACAACGGGTATCAACACCCAGGAGATTTATCCATCCAGCCAGATGCTTGCCCAGATCACCGGAAAAGGTGTTCAGCCGAACAAGGCGATTGTGGGTGAAAATGCATTTGCGCACGAAGCGGGAATTCATCAGCATGGTGTTTTGAAGAATCCTCTGACGTACGAAATCATGACACCGGATTCCGTCGGGCTGACATCCAACAAAATTGTGATCGGAAAACACTCCGGTCGGTTTGCCCTGGGTAAAAAACTGGAAGAACTTGGATATTTCCTCAACAAAGAGGATCTGAACAAAGTGTACACGATGGTCACAAAACTGGCTGATGAACAGAAAGTAGTCAACGACGAAGACCTCATTAATTTGATGGCCAACACAAAATATTCAAAAGAAAACCCCGATCAGTCGGTTGCGGCTGGAGGGTAATCTCCCTTCGAAGGGAGACAGAGTTTTTCAATAAGTTCTTGAAAAACTCAGAGGGATGTTCCGCCGATTAGGTTGAACACACCCCTAAATCCCCTCTCAAGAGGGGACTTTTTTCAAAACATTTTAATTACAAACACTAAAGAACAACTCCTGAATTATGGGAATGACGCTTACAGAAAAAATTCTTGCCAATCACAGCGGTAGAGATCATGTCTCTCCGGGCGAAAGTGTGTGGGTGGACGTTGATGTCCTGATGACCCACGACGTGTGCGGACCGCCGGCAATTGGAATCTTTAATAAAGAGTTTGGTGAGAATGCACGAGTCTGGGACAAAGAGAAACTGGTTATCATCCCCGACCATTACATTTTTACCAGTGACAAATATGCCAACCGAAATGTGGATGTACTTCGTGCTTTCGCCGCCGATCAGGATCTGCCCTATTTTTATGATGTGGGATCCGATCGTTATAAAGGTGTTTGTCACGTAGCTCTCCCCGAAGAAGGATTTACCCGACCGGGCGAGGTTCTGTTTGGTACAGATTCCCATACCTGTACAGCGGGAGCTTTTGGTCAGTTTGCGACCGGAATCGGGAACACTGATGCGGCCTTCATTATGGGAACCGGTAAGCTTTGGGTGAAAGTGCCCGAAACGATGCGGTTTGTATTTGAAGGTTCATCCATGCCACCGTACCTGATGGCCAAAGATCTGATTCTGAAAATTATCGGTGATATCGGGACAGATGGTGCTACCTATCGTGCAATGGAATTTGCCGGACCTGGTATTAAAGCTCTCACAATGGAAGATCGAATGACTCTGACCAACATGGCGATTGAAGCCGGGGGAAAAAATGGAGTTGTTGAGCCGGATGAAATCACCGAAGAGTATGTGAAATCACGGACCGATCATCCATATGAATGTGTATACAGTGATCCGGATGCCGAATATTTCAGCGAGCACTTTTACAACCTGGAAGAGATTGTTCCAATGGTTGCAAAACCTCACAGTCCGGATAACAAAGCAACGGCCGAAGAAGTAGAAGGCACTCCGCTTGACAGAGCTTACATCGGATCCTGTACCGGCGGAAAGTTGTCTGACTTTAAAGCGGCTGCTGAAATCATCCGTGGAAATAAATTGAAGATCGATACCTATATCGTACCGGCCACAACGGAAATTGCCAAAGGCTTAGAAACAGAAACACTGCTCGGAACCCCACTGATCGAGATCTTTAAAGAAGCAGGTTGTAAAATTGGAAACGCCTCATGTGCAGCATGTTTGGGCGGACCATCTGATACATTCGGTCGTCTTCAAGACACAGAAGTTTGTATCTCATCCACCAACCGGAATTACCCGGGACGAATGGGATCCAAGCAATCAGCCGTCTATCTCGCATCACCTTACACTGTTGCTGCGTCTGCAGTTACCGGTGTGATTACAGATCCACGGGTATTTATCCAGGAAACGGTTATATAGACATGAGTCTTGAGATTTGAGACATGAGATTCTCCCCTTGAGGGGAGTCCCCCGATACTTCGGGGGGAGGGGTGTTTATCGAACGCGACTTTTGCCATCCCCCTCAATCCACCCTTCGAATGGGGACTTTTATTAATTGAAAACAGAAAATTTTTACTCAATAACATGAGCAAAGAAAAACAAAAGCCCATCAAAGGAAAAGCCTTTGTTTTGGGAAAGAATATTGATACCGACCAGATTATCCCGGCGGCACATCTTGTGTACAGCTTGGATGATCCGGAGGAACGAAAATTATACGGAAAATATGCACTTTCGGGTGTTCCGCTTGAAGAATCCGGACTTCCTGAAGGAGGCATTCCACTCACCAAAGACGACGAAACGAAAAGCGAATTCAAGATTATCGTTTCCAGCGATAACTTTGGTTGTGGTTCCTCTCGTGAGCACGCTCCGGCATCTCTTGAAATTGCGGGAATTGAAGCGATTATCTCTCCCTCCTATGCACGAATTTTTTACAGAAACTCTGTTGATGGCGGATTTTTGATTCCATTCGAAAGCCTGAAAGATCTCAGCACAGAAGTTAAAACAGGTGACGAGCTGGAAATCGATCAGCAGAATCACGAATTGATCAATCATACACAGGAGAAAACGTATAAAATCAAACCTTTGGGCAGCGTGGCTGACATCGTTCACGCCGGCGGAATTTTTGCATACGCCCGACAAAACGGAATGATCGAAAAAGCATGAAAGAAGTAAATATTGTAGCACTACCCGGGGATGGAATCGGACCGGAAGTGACGGACGTTGCGCTGCGGGTTTTAGATACCGTTTGCGAACAGCACGACATCAAACTAAATGTTACCAAACGGCCTTTTGGCGGAACCAGCTATGACGAACATGGCGAGCCGGTAACGGATGAAACCTTAGAAGTTTGTAAAGAACATAAAGTTGTACTTCTGGGCGCGGTTGGCGGCCCGAAATGGGATGACCTCAGCGCCAACTTGCGCCCGGAAGCTGCTTTATTAAAGCTCCGGAAGGAATTGGGAGTATATGCAAACCTCCGCCCTATTTTTGTTCATTCGGCGTTGTCCGGTTCATCAACTCTCAAAAAAGAAGTAATTGAAGGAACCGATATTCTCATCGTTCGTGAACTGACTGGCGGTGTCTATTTTGGAGAACCCCGATACACAAAAGAAATTGATGGTGATCTCACTTCTGTCGACACGATGAAATACAGCCGATCTGAAGTACATCGCGTTGCCAAAATTGCTTTTGAAGCAGCACAACTCCGTGATGGCCGGGTTTGTTCAGTCGACAAAATGAACGTACTGGAAAGCTCAAGATTGTGGAGAAAAGTAGTCCTCGAAGTTGCCGAAGATTATCCTGATGTGGAATTGAGTCACATGCTTGTGGACAATGCAGCTATGCAGCTCATCCGAAATCCGAAACAGTTTGACGTAATCGTAACCGGAAATCTCTTTGGAGATATTTTGAGTGATGAAGCTTCTATGCTCACCGGATCGATCGGTATGCTGCCATCAGCAAGTGTAGGTGGCGAAAATGGTTTATTTGAACCGGTTCACGGATCTGCTCCTGACATCGCGGGACAAGGCATCGCCAATCCGTTAGCTGCAGTTGCCTCGGCAGCGTTGTTATGCAGACATTCGCTCAATCTCGAAACGGCAGCAAAACAGATCGAAGCGGCTATTTTGAAATTATTGGATGATGGATATCGCCCCGCCGATCTTTATAATGAAGAAGACGGCACGACACTTGTCAACACACAAGAAGTCTCCGATCAACTGATCGCATCTCTCGAAGAAACGGCAAAAGCATAATTTTGCTACCAGGCTGGATTGATAATGATTCAGCCTGATTTTTTCTCTCCTCTTTTTATCCTTTTGTGATATAATTTCAGCACACCTTTACTATGATTCGGCAAGTAAGTGAATGAATCATACCAAATAAGTCTTTTTATGAATGTGAGAAGTGCAATTTTTGTAAAAGTGTGATTCGTTTACAGACGTAAATCCCATCTGCTTGGAAAAGCATTTCGTACTCTTTAATAAGAACCAAAAATCAAACAAAGTTAAACATGGAAAAAAAATACTACGACCCCGAGGATCTGAAAAAATTTGGCGATGTCACAGAATTTCAAAAAGAGTTAGGTGATAAATTTTTCGACTACTACGGTTCTGTTTTTGAAGATGGCGCTCTTACAAAAAGAGAAAAATCACTCATTGCTCTTGCTGTTGCTCATGTTATTCAATGCCCTTACTGCATTGATGCTTATACAGATGACACCCTTCAACAAGGTTGCACAGAAGAGCAGATGATGGAAGCCGTGCACGTTGCAACGGCCATTCGGGGAGGATCTTCACTTGTGCACGGTGTTCAGATGATGAACCAGGTGAAGAAATTATCAATGTAATAGACATCTTCCTGATTGTTAGTATGAATAATCTTAATCACATTTTGGTTGACCCATCCCCTCGATCCCCTTCCCTATCCCGACACAAAAAGCGTGTCGTGACAAGGAAGGTGAAGTAAATTCTAAGCCCCTCCTTGTTTCAATAGCCTTTTGTTGAAATAGTGAGGAGTTTGGGGTGGGTCCTTTAATTTGAAGCGTAATCCAGAAGCATGAAATCACTCATAGCACAAAGTCACTCGTTAGCTGATCCTGAAGTACAGCTCGATATCATTAACAATCAAACTGAAAAAGTTAAACGATTGGAAAAGTTCGAATCGAAGCTGGATGATATCGGGCTGTTTCCGCTAAAACCAACCGGCATTGAAATCTTCCAAATCAATGTTGGGTACATGTGCAACATGACCTGCAAACACTGCCACGTGGATGCGGGACCCGATCGGGAAGAGATTATGACCAAAGAGACGCTGAAATATTGTTTGGATGCACTAGCGCACTCAGATATCGAAACCGTTGATTTGACAGGCGGTGCTCCCGAGATGAATCCGCATTTTCGATGGTTTGTGGATGAAGTTTCAAAATTGGATAAACATATTATCGTTCGGTCCAACCTCACCATTTTAGACACCCGGAAATTCGAAGATCTGCCGCAATTTATGGCTGATCGCGGTGTGGAAATCACCTGTTCGCTTCCTTTTTACAACAAGCGGCGAACGGATGCCCAACGTGGTGAAGGCACCTACGATAAATCGATGAAAGTCTTGAAAATCCTGAATGAAATTGGTTATGGAAAGGAAAATACCGATTTAGAGCTGAATCTTGTCTACAATCCTGTGGGGGCATTTCTGCCGGGAGATCAGGAATCGATGAAACAGCAATACAAAGAACGTTTGTGGAAAGATCATGGAATTGTTTTCGATGATCTGTTTACGATTACAAATCTGCCGATCAGCCGTTATTTAAATTTCCTGGTGACCAGTGGAAATTTGGATGAATACATGGAAAAGTTGGTGACGAATTTCAATCCCGCTGCTGCAAAAGGCGTCATGTGCCGAAATACAATCTCCATCGGCTGGAATGGTACTCTCTATGATTGCGATTTCAACCAAATGTTAAAAATGGAAACCGAGAATGGTTCTCCCCAGCATATCAAAGACTGGGACTTAGATGCGCTGAACGATCGGGAGATCATTACCAATCAGCACTGTTACGGATGCACAGCCGGAGCCGGAAGCAGTTGTGGCGGGGCTACGACCTGATTTTCTTAATAATATGGATACGTCTTATTGAGCGCAGCGAAGCGAAGTCGAAATATGTTTTCGTCTTCATTCGTCGTACCTTCTCATTGCGCTCAAACTGACGTCCCTGAATAGTCGCGTACAAAACTCTACCTCACCTAACCTTTTACAAATCAATCCCCTACAATCTTTCCTCATCAGGCGTAGAATTCCTATCTTCATTGGGTAGAAACAGATAGTCAAAAATTACCCTATAATGATTACAGTAAAACGACTCAACGACGCCGTTCACATGGAAGCGATAAACGAGGACGGTGCTACCTTACAAATGGATGGATCAGCCAATGTGGGCGGAATTAATGGTGGATTCCGACCGATGCAGATGCTTCTCGCAGCAGCTGCCGGATGCTCAACCATCGACATTGTTGGAATTCTGAAAAAGCAGAAACAAAACCCGGATGATATCACTGTTGAAGTAACTGCCGATCGCCAAAAAGTAGACACATATTCTGAATTTAAAGCCATTCACATGCACTACATTTTCACCGGCGACGTAAATAAGAAAAAAGCTGAACGAGCGATCGATCTGTCAGTTAACAAATACTGTTCTGTCTCTAAAATGCTTGAAAAGACTGCGAAAATAACGACCAGTTTTGAGATCGTTAGTAATGAGTCATAAGTATTGAGTATTAAGACCAATTATTTCTACTTTTGCCAATCATGTAGAATCATGAAACTTGAACCTTGTATCCTGAATCCTGCACCCTGAAACATGTCTAAAAAGAAAAACTTCGAAACCGAAGCGATTCGAACGCAAACCCCAACTACCGATGAACGGGAGCATTCTACGCCGTTGTACATGACGTCCAGCTTTACGTTTGAGTCGGCCGAACACGCCCGAGCTCTATTTGCCCGGGAAGTTGAAGGAAATGTGTACAGCCGGTATTCCAATCCCAACACGGATGAGTTCATCGAAAAAATGTGTAAACTGGAAGGCGCTGAAGCCGGGGTGGCCACGGGATCTGGTATGGCTGCAATTTTTGGTTGTTTGGGAGCTTTGCTGGAGCAGGGAGATCATGTGCTTGCATCGCGATCGTTATTCGGTTCTTCTCACCAAATTCTTAGCCAGATTTTGCCCAAGTGGGGGATCACATTTACATATGGTGATGTTGATAAACCCGAAAATTGGGAATCTCTGATTCAGGAAAACACAAAGATGCTATTCCTCGAAACACCATCCAATCCGGGTTTGGATTTGATTGATCTTGAATGGGCGGGAGAATTAGCGAAAGCACATGATCTCATTTACGTGGTTGATAACTGCTTTGCCACACCGTATCTGCAGCGACCGATTGAATTCGGCGCTGATATCGTTCAGCACTCTGCCACAAAATTTATCGACGGGCAGGGGCGTGCCATCGGTGGAGTGATCGTGGGGAATGAAAAATATATGGAAGACGTACAGTTTTTTACGCGGCACACAGGCCCGGCCCTCTCCCCTTTTAATGCGTGGCTTTTCAGCAAAAGCCTTGAAACGCTGCCGGTTCGGATGGAACGTCACTGCGACAATGCCGAAGCAGTTGCTGAATTTCTGGGTGATCACAAAGATGTCAATTTTGTGAAGTATCCCCATCACAAAGATCATCCCCAATTGGAGCTTGCCAAAAAGCAGATGAAGCGTGGCGGCGGAGTCGTATGTTTTGAAATTGATGGCGGATTCGATCGGGCAAAATCATTCATCGACAAAATTGATATGCTTTCACGATCCGCCAATCTTGGGGATACCCGAACCATCGTGACACATCCTGCCTCTACCACCCATTCCAAACTGACCGAAGAGGAACGTCAGGCCGTAGGAATTACTCCGGGATTGGTTCGAATTGCAGTGGGACTGGAAAATGCTGAAGATATTATTGGTGATGTGGAGCAGGCGTTAAACGATTGACGCATTCTCGAAATTTAACCGAGGGAGAAACGATGAATCAAGAAATCAAGACTTATAACAACTCACAATCCGGCGAAGACAGAAATATTTGCAACATTTTATCAACAGAGCTCGACAAACATCTGCCAACTGCAGAAAGCAAAATCTGGCATGCACATCCGGTATGGCTCATTGAGGGGAATCCTATTGTGGGTTACAGTAAATTAAAAGGTTGCATTCGCTTAATGTTCTGGAGCGGGCAATCTTTCGATGAAGAAAAGCTTCAAAAAGAGGGAAAATTTAAAGCCGCTGAAGTTCGATACACTTCTACAGATCAGATCGACAAAAATGATCTGAAAAGATGGCTTAAAAAAGCGGTTGAGATTCAATGGGATTACAAAAACATCGTGAAGCGTAAAGGTGAACTGATACGATTATAATAAATTTACGAATAGCCGGATCTGCTTTCCTCTGCTATTTTTTAGTGTATATTTAAGAGAACTGCGAGCTATTTACAAACTAACCTCTTTCGATATGAGATTTCTCCTCACAATCCTGTTTACTCTTTCTTCACTGACAAGCTACGCCCAAACCGAATCCATCCTCTACTCACCTCCTCTTGCTGAGGGAGTTGCTGAAGATGCGGGGATGTCTGAAGACCGCCTTTCAAGGATTGATGATATGATTCAATCTGCCATCGACCAAAACCAAATTCCCGGTGCGGTGGCACTCGTTGCCAGGGATGGCGAAATCGTCTACAAGAAAGCGTTCGGAATGGCCGATAACGAAGCCGATCGCGAACTGCAAACGGATGCCATATTCAGAATTGCCTCTCAAACAAAGGCGATTACATCCACAGCTGTAATGATGCTTTGGGAACAGGGTTTGTTCCAATTAGACGATCCCATTTCTGAATACCTTCCCGTTTTCGGTGAAGCCCAAATCCTGGATACATTTAATGCGGATGATACAACGTATACGACCGTTCCGGCAGAGAATCAGATAACGATTCGGGATCTGTTGACCCACACTTCAGGTATTGGATATGGAGTAATTGATGGCGATGAACGATTCAAAATGATTTATGAAAAGGCCGGGGTTACTGATCTGTTTACCACGGAAAACATCACCATAGAAGAGAGCGTGACCAAACTCGCCAAATTGCCCTTGCACCACGAACCGGGCGAAAAATTTACCTACAGTGAGGGGCTAGATGTATTGGGATATTTTATTGAGGAGATGTCCGGCATGCCTTTCGATGATTATTTGAGAACTCACATTTTTGATCCGCTCGACATGGACGATACCTGGTTTTATCTGCCTGAATCGAAGCATGATCGACTTGTCACCGTTCAGCGAAAAGATGAAGATGGAAACTGGGAACCTTATCCTGTTACATTCTACGATCCGGAATATCCCAGAGAAGGTGAAATGACATTCTTTTCAGGCGGAGCCGGCCTTTCGAGCACGGTTGAAGATTACGCTAAATTCCTGCAAATGTATTTGAATAATGGCGAATATGACGGAACGCGACTCCTCAGCAGAACCACAATCAACTTTATGATGCAGAACCAAATGGGAGATCTTTTTGACGATACCGGAAGAGGATACGGTTTGGCTTTTGGTCTCATTAATGAAAAAGGTGAAACCTCAGGCGGCCGGGGAAGTATCGGCACCTTTGATTGGGGCGGCTATTTCAACACACAATATTTCGCCGATCCGCAGGAGAATGTCATCGGGCTGATCTTCAAACAAACACAGGGACCGACGGGTGACGAAACCGGCTGGAAATTCCGGCAGTTGGTGTTTCAGGCGATTGATGACTGATTGGTTTTATACCTCATTGCGAATCTTTGCGCCCTTAGCGGTTGAAAGAATTAACTGCAAAGGTTCACTATCTCAAAAATAGGATTGAAATGGTACTTATTAATTAGATGCCATTCGTTCTATATGCTAACCTTAATTTTATTGAAATGAAAAAAACACAAGAATTGGCTAATCGTCTAAGAGAAGTAGTTCTGAATGGCACTTGGGTTGCCAACACGAATTTCAAAGACCAATTAGAATATTCAGACTGGAAAATTTCAACCTCAAAAGTTGACTCTGTAAACACAATTTCACTTTTAGCGCAACATGTTCATTATTATATCAACGGAGTGAGTAATGTTTTTAGAGGAGGAGATCTTGAAATAAAAGATACATATAGCTTTGATTTTCCTCCGATAGAATCCCAACAACAATGGACAGAATTCCTGTCTAAATTTTGGGAAGACACTGAAAATCTTGCTCTCTTAATCGAACAGACTCCTGTTGAACAACTGACCGCGAACTTCGTGGATCAAAAATATGGCACCTATGAAAGAAATATCAACGGAATTATTGAGCATTGCTATTACCATCTCGGGCAAATTGTATTGCTCAAAAAGATCCTCTTGAAGAATCAATAACAAAGACTTATTAATTTATTTTCCTACTTCGCGTTCCTCTGCGAACTCAGCGGTTAAAAATGGAAACCGCAGAGCACGTGAAGGAACGCAGAGTTTATTTAAAAAAACACTACAATGAAGAATCTCATAAAAATAGAAGAAGTTGCGATGTTCGGCTTTTCCATCGTCCTTTTTAGCTTTACTAATTTTGCATGGTGGTGGTACATCCTGCTGATTCTTGCACCTGACATTGGAATGCTTGGCTATCTTGCAGGGAATAAGGTCGGTGCCTTCACATACAACCTATTTCATCACAAAGGTGTAGCTCTGCTTGTTTTATGCCTTGGGTGGTATCTCGGAAGCTTCTGGCTTGAATTAGTCGGGATTATCCTATTTGGGCATTCCAGTATGGACAGAATGTTCGGATATGGGTTTAAATACCTGGATAGTTTTAAGCACACTCATTTGGGTTGGATAGGATCGGAATCTTAACGGAACCTTGCGCTTCGCAGTTAATAAGAGAAACCTCTAAGATCGCTAAGGAACGCAAAGATTCCTTCCTCACATAATGAGAATTAATCTCGCCTTGTATCCACAAAATAACTCATCGCCTTACTCATAAACTCCGCAAATTCCGGGTTAGGTTTGCCGTTTACTTTTGTGTAGCGATTATCACTCACGTACAGCTGACCTAATCCTTTGTAGGCTTCCGGATTCGGTTTTCGTCCCCAGAATTTTTGGATAAAGACGTAGTGTTTGGCGATCTCGGCTTGAACTTTGTCACTTTTTGGATCTTCAGTCATCAATGATACCAGTGTTTCAATGTTAACTGTAAAATCGTCTTTCAGTTTATTAAACTCGGCTTTGGTCATTTTCTTCAATGAAGTTTCAGAGTGTTCAATGGTATCTTCACCCCATTTTTCAATCGCTTCGTTTCGCCAGGCTTCCGTTTTTTCTTTCGGCAGTCCTTCGTACAGTTCGTCGTGGTTTAACATGGTTCCTTCCTCCAGGTTTGATATGGTATTGTTAATGGTAACAAGCAGTTTGTCAATCCGATTTTTCCGCTTCTTCAATGCCGTTTTATGGCTTTCAAGTGCTTTCACAACATCAAAATGAGGATCATCCAATATTGCCTTGATCTCTTTCAGCGAAAAATCCAACTCCTTATAAAAAAGAATCTGCTGAAGCCTCAGCAGCTCGCCCTCTCCGTAATATCGATATCGCGAACGAGCCCGTTCCGATGGTTTCAGTAAACCGATCTTATCGTAGTAGCGGAGCGTGCGAATACTCACGCCAGCCATTCTTGCGAGATCACCGATTGAGTGTTGGGTTTTCATAATTGCTTGTTTGTTGTAAAGTTGGTTGAGAAATGGTTCTATGAATCTCCCCTCTTGAGAGAGGACAAGTGAAGACTCAAAGGCGTAGCCGATTGAGTCAATCCAGGGGTGTGTTCGATCGGGTTGACTTAACCTCACATTTCTACACACCCCTAAATCCCCTCTCAAGAGGGGACTTTTGATTTCACTTACATACTTCGAACTCACAAAGCCAAGATAAGACCTGACGTAACTGGAGAGTCAAGAAGTTTTTAAAAAAAGTAATTTTCTTTTACGAAGCTGCCTGTCAACATATATATTCCAAAATGAAATCGATCACAACAAGCCACTTCGAAACTACAGTTAAAAATTGGAAAATTGGGTTATGGGTTACTCTTTGGTGTATTTTCGCTCTGTTGCTATTTCTATCTGCCTGCACTCCAAATGAGCCTGAATGGCCGGAAATCACACAAGAAAACAAACCGTGGACCCGCTGGTGGTGGATGGGAAGTGCTGTCAACGATGACGACCTAACCCGCCAAATGGAGCTGTTCAGTGAAGCCAATTTAGGTGGAGTCGAAATCACACCGATCTATGGAGTTGCCGGATACGAAGATCAATTTATCAACTATCTGTCACCCGAATGGATGGAAATGCTGGAACATACCTTATCTGAAGGAGAGCGACTGGATTTGGGAATCGATATGGCCACGGGAACCGGCTGGCCCTTCGGCGGACCCTGGATCGATGAAAATGAAGCCTCCAAAAGACTTTATTACAAAACCTATCAGGTAAACGGCGGACAACAATTCAGCGAAACGATTTCTTTCGCGCAGGAACCTTATTTGAGAACAATCGGAAGTACCATTTATGAACTTCATGGATTTTTAAAAGCTGATGAAGAAGAACCTCAGGGTTCGATGGACCAGCCGCGACAAAATCCTGCAAATGATCCGGTTGACATCTCCGATATCCGCGAGCCAATCCGTGAAAATAGTAACCTTCAGGAACTGGCAATCGAGCAGGTACGATTTGAAAAAAAGCTGGAACTGCGAACTCTGATGGCCTACTCCGATGCCGGAGATGTACTAAATCTTACTGATCAGGTAGATGAAAACGGGAACCTGCAATGGGAAGCCCCTCCGGGAAACTGGACACTCTATGCGCTGTTTGAGGGTTGGCACGGTAAAATGGTCGAACGGGCAGCCCCCGGTGGCGAAGGTTTAGTAATCGATCATTTTTCTAAAGAAGCTTTTAAAACCTACATCGCGGCTTTTGACAGTGCGTTTGCTGATCATGATATCCAATCCCTCCGCTCCTTTTTTAACGATTCCTATGAAGTAGATGATGCCGAAGGTGAAGCCAACTGGACTCCGGATTTTTTTGATGAATTTGAACAGAGACGAGGCTACGATCTCCGAACATATTTACCGGCTCTTCTGGAGCAACAGGATACTGAAACTGGAATTCGAGTCCTAATCGATTACCGCGAAACGATTTCCGATTTATTGCTGCAGGAGTTTACCGAACCCTGGAATTCCTGGGCGGAAAAAAATGGAGCGCTCATCAGAAACCAGGCTCACGGTTCACCTGCAAACATCCTGGATCTCTATGCAGTTTCCGACATTCCCGAAACAGAGGGAACGGATATTATCCGGGCGAAGATGGCTTCCTCGGCCGGAAATGTATCAGGTAAAAAATTGATCTCGGCAGAGGCTGCCACTTGGTTAGACGAACATTTTTCATCCTCCCTTTCTGATGTGAAGCGGGCTGTTGACCGCTACTTTATTAGCGGTGTCAACCACATTTTCTATCATGGCACGGCTTATTCACCGGCGGATGATGAATGGCCGGGATGGCTTTTTTACGCGGCGGTTCACTTTAATGAGCGAAATCCGTTTTGGAATCAATTTGCCGATTTTAACAGCTATGTTGCGCGAGTTCAGTCATTCCTACAATCCGGTGAACCTGATAATGATATTCTTTTCTATTACCCGATCCATGATCAATGGGCGGAACCGGGTCCCGGATTATTACGCCATTTCGATGGGGGAATGGACGAGGGTTTGGATGATTCTTATTTAAAAACCGGAGCTGAAGAGATGATCGAAAAAGGTTACTCCTTCGATTTTATATCCGACAGACAGTTGCAAAACGTGTCTGTTGTGGATGGTACACCGGAATCGAATGGTGCACAGTATCAAACAATTGTACTTCCTGAAAGTCAGTTTATTCCACTTGATACATTTAGAAAACTGATTGATTTGGCTGAAGGCGGAGCTACAATCATTTCATTCGGTAACCTCCCTGAGAATGTGCCGGGATTGAATAATTTGGACCAACGTCAGAAAGATTTCACTGATCTAAAACAGCAATTGCAATTCACCCCCATTGAACAAAATAATATTGATGAAACTACTATTGGCGATGGGCGCTTTATCCGGGGAGATGAACTGGAAGATGTTTTACAGTATGCAAATGTAATTCGGGAGCCGATGGCCGATCAGGAATTACAGTTTATCCGTCGAAGCAATGATACCGGGCATATCTATTTTATCACCAATTGGAGCGATCAAAAAATAGACGGATGGATTCCACTCTCCCTCATTGCCAATTCAGCTTACATTTTTGATCCGATTCATAAAAAAACCGGTTACGCGGCCGTTCGGGATGAGGGAAACAATGGTTCAGAAATTTATCTTCAGCTTGATAAAGGAGAGTCTGTGATTGTCCAAACACGGAACTCCGAGAGCAATTCCTCAACCTATCCTTATGGAGAATCCGCCGGGGAAGCCCAACCTATTTCCGGAAGTTGGACACTACGTTTCATCGACGGCGGCCCCGAACTACCGCAAGAACAAACTCTTGAAAATCCTGCTTTATGGACGGACCTTGATGGCGAACAATTCGATCATTTTTCAGGGACAGCACAATATAGCATCACGTTCAACCGGCCTTCTGAAAATGAAGGTGGCTGGCTTTTGGATTTGGGTGAAGTCTATGAAAGTGCCACCGTTTACCTGAATGGAGAAAAACGAGGTACGCTTATCGGTCCAGAATACCAACTTTATCTGTCTTCCGCTTGGCTTGAAGAAGAAAATGAGTTGGTTGTCGAAGTTAGTAACCTGATGGCGAACCGAATTTCATGGATGGAGAGAGAGAATATGCCATGGAAGAAATTCTATAACGTCAATTTCCCCTCCCGGCTGGAAGAGAACAGAAATGAACTTGGAATTTTTGATACTTCGGGGTGGTCGCCGTGGCCATCGGGGATGGCGGGACCAGTTACTTTGAGGCCTGTGGAGCTACTTCAACCAAAGTCTCCGTGATTATTATTTAATATTTTTCCGAAATTCATCACCTCTTATTTCCGTTGAACTTGATGAACACACCCCTAAGTCCCCTCTCAAGAGGGGACTTTCAATTTAACTCGCCACCTCCATCGGAGGACGAAACCGTTTCAATCTCAACGCATTTCCAAGTACGAAGACGCTTGAGACCGCCATCGCTCCGGCTGCGAAGATCGGGGACAGCAGGATTCCGAATGCCGGGTAAAGCGCACCGGCTGCCAGCGGAATCAGAATAATGTTGTAGATAAACGCCCAGAAAAGGTTTTCTTTAATATTTCGAATGGTAGATTGAGACAAAGCGATCGCGTTCGGCACATTTCGAAGATCGCCGGACATCAGGACCACTTCCGCGCTTTCAATCGCAATATCCGTTCCCGTTCCGATGGCAATTCCCACATCGGCCTGTGCAAGTGCGGGCGCGTCGTTAATTCCATCACCCACAAACGCTACTTTTTTGCCTTTCTGCTGGAGCTGTTTCACCGCATTCGATTTACCATCCGGCAAGACTTCGGCAATTACATCATCGATCCCGAGTTCGCTGGCAATGGCTTGTGCGGTTTTTTCCTTGTCGCCAGTCAGCATTACGACTTCAAGATCCAGATCGTGCAATGCTTGGATCGCATCAGCTGTGGTTTCTTTGATCGAATCGGCCACGGCTAAAATCGCAGCTACTTTGTCATCTACGGAGACATAAATCGGAGTCTTGCCTTCACCGGATATCTTGTCGGCTTTATCTTCAAATTGACTCAAATCCAAACCGGCGTCTTCCATCATCCGGTCGGCGCCAATTAAAATCTGTTTTCCATCCAATATCGCTTCAACTCCAAACCCGGTTCGGGAATTAAAATCAGATACATCAACCAAATCTAAATTTTTCTCTTCTGCTGCCTGAACAATCGCTTCTGCAATTGGATGTTCAGATCTTTTCTCAACAGAAGCCACCCATTGCAAGAGTTGTTCTGGATCGAATCCATTTACTGTTTCCAGATCAGTTAACTCAGGCTGACCTTTGGTGAGAGTTCCGGTCTTATCGAGAATGATCGTATCTGTATTTCGCAAGGCTTGAAGAGCATCTCCCTGGCGGAATAACACGCCCATCTCGGCAGCCTTCCCGGTTCCCACCATGATTGATGTTGGAGTCGCCAAACCCATCGCGCATGGACAAGCGATAATCAATACAGCCACTGCATTTACAAGAGCAAATGTGAGTGCAGGATCAGGTCCCCAAATCAACCAAACTCCGAATGTGATGAGTGCCAATGCAATTACTACAGGTACAAAATAATTTGTCACCTTATTCACCAAAGACTGAATCGGCAATTTGGATCCCTGAGCCTCCTCAACCATCTGTACAATCCGGGCCAGAACGGTATCTGCCCCGATCTTGGTTGCTTTAAACCGAAGACTTCCATTTTTGTTGATGGTCCCGCCGATCACTTCATCACCCTTGATCTTCTGAACCGGAATGGGCTCACCCGAAATCATTGATTCGTCGATGTAAGATTCGCCGTCGACCACTTCGCCATCTACTGGAATTTTCTCCCCAGGCCGAACGATGACGGTATCTCCGATCTGAACGTTCTCTATCGGTACATCCTTCTCCTGTCCATCCCGAACCACACGTGCACTCTTTGCTTGTAGGTTCAGGAGACGTTTGATTGCCTCACTGGTCCGCCCTTTCGCAATCGCCTCCATGTATCGGCCGGTGAGAATCAGCGTCACAATTACTGCTGACGCTTCGAAATAGACATTCACCGTGCCGCTTGGCAGCACCTGAGGCACAAATGTAGCTACGACTGAATATCCATACGCGGCAGTGGTTCCGAGCATCACGAGTGAGTTCATATCGGGTGTGCCTCGCAAAAGTGCGGGCCATCCTTTTTTATAAAATCGAAGGCCGGGACCAAACTGAACGACCGATGCCAATACAAAGAACAGGTAATAAATATTTTGCGAGCTGACCGTGCTTTCCACCCAACTGTGAAAGGGCGTGATAAAATGGGAAGCCATCTCAATCACAAAAATGGGAATACTGAATCCGGCAGCAATTAGAAGAGAGCGTTTCAGATCTGTTCGCTCCTTTTCTTTTTCCTGACGTTTTTGCTCTGCTTGTTCTTCGCTTCCAACCACTTCCTCAGCTTCGTAACCGGAGGCCTGAATAGCATCAATCACATCTTTTTTGCCGGCGATACCCGGAATGACCTGGACCGTAGCTTTTTCTGTTGCCAGGTTTACAGTTACATTCAGCACACCAGGTACATTTTTAAAGGCTTCCTCTACATTCCCCACGCATGACGCGCAGCTCATTCCCTTCACATTAAATTGAAGAGTTTCAGTTCGTGTTTGATACCCCGCGTTTTGTATCGCTTCTGCAATTTTTTTAGGATCCAGATTCTTTTGTAATAATACTTTTGCCTTTTCTGTAGCTAAATTTACAGATGCATCATTAACGCCGGGCACTTCCTTAATTGCATTTTCCACTCTAGATACACACGATGCACAGTGCATCCCTTCCACATCCATAAATAGAGAAGTCTCCTGCAGAGAATCTTCGGACTTCTTTCCATTGGATCTGTTTTTTATCTGTTGATCAATATTTGCGGAATCTTTCATAGCATTGTCTATATAAGAACTTTTTAAAAATTTACGATGAATTCTATCTGATTATTCAACCATATAGACGCACGATTTTGGCTGGGTTACAGTTAAATTTTGAATATTTTCTCTGCCACAGAAACACGGAGTTCACTGAATTCTTATTTTAAACTCTCAATTGCATTCACATAACAATTTATGAAGAATACAGTTTCAACTATGTAATAACGTTTCATTCATGGCGAAATTGAAGAAGAAAGGGATCATAGAAACTGAATTGTTTCCACATCGGGAGAAGCTGCTGAATTTTATCCGATTGAAAGTATCTGAGCCGGAATTGGCTGAAGATATTTTGCAGGATAGCCTTTTAAAAGCTTTACAGGGTCTTCCTGAACTGGATAATGATGACAAGATTTTATCGTGGTTTTACCAGATAGTCCGAAATCGAATCATAGATCATTACAGGCGAAGCGGTACGGAATCCCAAAAAATGGATGAATATGCTCAGGAGATCAACTCGTTTTATGAAACAGAAGAGGAAGAAAAAACGGTTTGTCAATGTTTTCGGGGGATTTTGGATGAGATAAAACCTGAATACTCGGTATTGATTAAGGAGATGGAATTAGGTGATGAACTTCCGGAACGGGTTGCAGACCGTTTAAATATCACCCGAAATAATTTAAAAGTTCGTCGGTATCGTGCACGCCAAAAATTACAGGAAAAACTTCAAGTGACATGCGGTAAATGTGCTGAAAAAGGGTGTGTGGATTGCGAGTGCGAGTGAGTTTTGTGAGTTCTGAGTTAGTGAGTTGAAGCAGGTGACGCTTGAAGGACTTACGCTCCGCTACAGACGCTTCAAGGTCATAAACTAAAAAAACCCGTTTCGAATTTCTCCGAAACGGGTTCCAATAATTATAAACGGTAAAGTTTATACAATTTTGGTAATGAGTTCAGCAGTTCGTGCTGAGTAACCGGCTTCGTTGTCGTACCAGCCAATTACTTTTACGAGATTTCCGTCTACCTTAATTGTTCCGGCATCGAAAATACAAGAGTGTGGGTTTCCGATGATATCGGTTGAAACCAACTCTTCTTCGCTGTACTCAAGAATTCCTTTCAGTTCGCCTTCTGCCGCTTCTTTGAATGCAGCCAGAACTTCGTCGGCGGGCGTGTCATCA
>CAYRDO010000021.1:19124-20131 GCA_964422985.1 uncultured Rhodohalobacter sp.
TCCTGTAAGAACAGGTACCCGAACAGCACCACCGTCGAGCTTACCATCGAGGTGTGGCAGAACAAGGCCTACGGCTGCAGCAGCACCCGTTGTTGTAGGAACGATGTTTTGAGCAGCGGCTCGCGCTCTTCGCAGATCCTTATGAGGACCGTCAACGAGTTGCTGATCGCCCGTGTAGGCGTGGATGGTAGTCATAAATCCTTTCTCAATTCCACCGAAGTTCTCATCCAGAACTTTTACAAGCGGAGAGAGGCAGTTGGTTGTACAACTTGCATTGGAAAAAATCTTGTTGCTCTTGTCGATGGTATCATCGTTTACACCCAATACAATAGTTTGCACATCGCCGCCTTTAGCAGGAGCAGAAATAATCACTTTTTCAGCTCCGGCATCGAGGTGTTTACCGGCAGTCTCTGCAGTTCTGAAAAGCCCGGTAGATTCGATAACAACCTGCGCTCCACGCTCACCCCATTTCAAATTAGCTGGATCTCTTTCAGCAGTTACACCAATTTTCTGTCCGTCAATAACCAAGTTCGTTCCGTCGGCATACACTTCACCTTCATATTTGCCTTGTGCAGTATCATGCTTGAACAAGTGTGCTAGTGTTTTGGCATCTGTCAAGTCGTTAATCCCCACAACTTCAACATTATCGCTTTGATATTTGAGGATTGCCCGCATGACAAGTCGTCCAATACGTCCAAATCCATTAATGCCTACTTTTACTTTAGCCATATATTTTTACTCCGTTTCAATTCAAATTAGTTGATTTGATTGTATTCTTTAATCATTTCAAAATAACTGTTTCTTCCCTCTCTTTCCATTTTTGCGCAAATTGAAAGCGCTTCTAATTACAGTTAAAACTTATGTTTAGTAAATGTTATTCAATTTAAGAGGTTTCTGTTAGATATCGTCGTCGTCCAGGTCTACATCATCCGGAATTTCATCGTCTGGGATAAGCTCATCCACTTCGGATGTATCCTCATCTTCATCGTCATCATCCTCGGCACCTT
>CAYRDO010000021.1:20141-31820 GCA_964422985.1 uncultured Rhodohalobacter sp.
AACCGGACTACTTTGTTTAAGCTGAGCTTTTGCACCGGCACGTCGCAATTGCATCACAATATCGGGATTGTCATTATCCAATGCGATATTAAGGGCAGAATCTCCATTTTTGTCTCTTAATCGAACATTGGCTCCGTTATCAATCAAAAGTTTAACCACAGCAGAATGCCCTTCTCTTGCGGCTAGCATCAATGCTGTTTGACCCCATCGCTGTTGAGCATTTACATCGGCTCCGTGTTCAATCAATAACTTCACGGCATCCGGATTTCCTTCCCGGGCAGCAACAATCAGAGCTAAATCTCCAATGGGTGTACCGTTGTCCAAAAGGTATTCCATCATTTCGATGTTTCCACTTTCAGCAGCTCTGTTGAGCGCGGTCCCTCCCATTTTCGTTTGAATAGCGGGATCTGCACCATGTTCAATCAAATATTTAACAACCGGAAGGTGATCTCCCTCAGCCGCATATATCAATGCAGAAGATCCGTTTTTGCTGGTCTCATCAATATCTGCTCCCTCTTCGTGCAGTTGAGTCACTCGTTTTAAATCTCCATCCCGGGCGGCTTGTAAAAAAGGTGAAAGCTCCATGTTTTGCCTCTATTAAGTCTTTAAAAATTTTGTTTTACCTTGAAAAAAATCTTGATGGGTATATCTCAAAAAAACTTCTCTTAATCAACTTCCCAGTGTTAAATTTCATCATTTTTTAAAGATTGCATTTCCTGCAAATTTGGACCATTTTCTGGCTCATTCTAGCCGAACATCAAGATCGTATCCATTGGCAAAATCTTTTCCGGCCATTCGTTTTGTTCCCGGAAGCTGTAATGTGAGAATTTCGATAGCATTATCTTCGCATCCAACCAGTAATTTTCCCTCTTCAAAATGAAGTTCGCCAGGCTCAAGGTTATCATCATCGGCCGGTTTAGATTTGTAGATATTCATCTTCTCTCCATTGTATTTGCACCATGCTGTTGGAAAGGGACTCAATCCGCGAACGAAATTATGAACAACATCGGCCGGCTTATTGAAATCGATTTTTGTATTCTCTTTGAACAATTTTGGCGCCGGAGTAGCCAAATCGTGGTCTTGCGCTGTGGCTTCTACAGTTCCCTCGGCAATTTGATTGATCGATTGAACTAACAGATCGGAGCCGGACTCTTTCAGACGATTATAAACATCACCGGTGGTTTCAAGCAGATCAATAACGGTTCGGTTTTGGGCGATTATTTTCCCGGTATCCACTTTTTCATCTAAAAAGAAAACCGAACAACCCGTCTCTTTTTCTCCCTGGATAATGGCCCAGTGAATCGGTGCCGCCCCGCGGTATTTCGGCAATAGTGATGCATGCAGGTTTACAGATCCGATGCTCGGAATTTCCAACACGGAAGTCGGCAAAATCCGAAACGCCACAACCACGAAAAGATCCGGCTCTAACTCTTTAAGGCGCTTTTTAAATAGATCCGAGTTCAGATCATCAACATCAATAGTTGACAGATCCAACTCCATCGCCCTCTTTTTAACCGGGGTAGGCTCTGGTGTTTGTCTCCTGCCTCTGCGTTTGTCTGGATTGCTGACAACCGCACGAATATTATGCTCAGATTTGTGAATTTTTTCAAGACTGGGAATCGCAAAATCCGGCGATCCCATAAAAACAATATTAAGTGATCGCATGATTTGTACCTGTTATTTTGAAACAAGTGGATAATCCGTTTCCAGTTTACCCTTGTCAATTTTTTTGAGAGTGGATTTGTGAAGTCTACGCTTAAATGCACTCAGATAATCCAGGAAAAGTACTCCCTGCAAGTGATCGTATTCGTGCTGAATCACTCTTGCAACCCAACCTGAGGCATCCAGTGTTTGTTCGTTGAAATCTCTGTCTTTATACTTTACAGTAATGGATTTAGGTCTTGCAACCTCATCCCTCACTTCCGGGATACTCAGACAGCCCTCTTCCAGTTTCACCGTCTCTTCATCTTCTTTGATGATCTCCGGATTAATTAACGTAATCGGGCCAGCGTCTTGTTCATCCTCCATCTCTTCGGTAATGGCATCTGCATCCATCACAAAAACCTGGATTGATTTGCCGATTTGGGGAGCTGCAAGCCCAACGCCGCTGGCTTGATACATGGTTTCAAACATGTCATCAATCAGCGTTTGAAGTTCTTCGCTATTTTCAGAAACCGGTTCGGTTTTCTTTTTCAGAATCGGGTCGTTGTATGTAACTATTGGTAAAACTGACATCATTAAATTTCGGGGTGTGCTTCAAGGAATTCCTGTAAAATCAAAGCCGCTGCGGCCTGATCTACCCTTCCCTTTTCACGTCGTTTCTTTTTAGGTACACCTGCCTTCACCATTAACTTTAAAGCCTGGCGGGAGGTATAACGTTCATCCATTTTGTAGATTTTAATATCCCTGAATTTTTTTTCCAAGGATTTTATATAATTCTCCACCAGCTCAGTTGCATCGGTAGGGTTACCCTGGGGGGTCAGCGGCCATCCCACAACAATCGCGATTACAGGCCCTTCATTTTTAACCTGTTTTTCTATCTCCCTGATGGATTGATCCGGCGGAAAGGTGCCAAATGAATTTGCATTGGTCCTGAGCAGGTCCGTTCGAGCTAATCCCACACGTTTACTACCCACATCCACACCCAAAATTCTACCGAATTCAGACAATCAATCTTCCTCTTTTACCTCACTCAGAGGTTTTTTAAGAAACTTCTTCAGTTTCTTACTGGGTTTGAAGTGAGTTTTCCTGTGCGCAGGAACATAAATCACTTCATTGGTTTTTGGATTGCGAGCTTTTGGTTTTGCCTTAGTTTCTTTTACCTCAAATACCCCGAAGTTTCTGAGCTCAATTCTGCAAGTTGGATCGGCAGCCATCATCTTGTCTCTCAAAGATTCAATAACCGATTCAACCCATGGTTCCGCCTGGTTTAAAGGCACGTCCATCTTATCAGCCACTGTGCGTACAATATCACGTTTTGTGTAAGTAACCATCCTATTTTGTTCTTTTTTTGTCGCTCTATCTAATTCATAACGAACTCTTTAACGTCAATAAAAATAACAAGATTTGCAGTAAGTCCATAGAATTTTCTTGTCGAGCAATCGATATAAGTGTTTGTACCTATAGGAGATAGGAGAAATCACTCATAGCGTAACACCGTCTTAATGCCTTCAACTTTTTCGAGCTTTTGTATGATTTTTTCGAGGTGTTTCAAATCGTTGACATGAGCTGTAATAATACCTTCAAACATTCCGCCTTCGCTGCTCACATTAATACTCTTCATATTCGTTTGCATAGACTTGGAGAGAACTTCAGTGAGGTCGTTAACAAGTCCAACCCTATCCTCTCCTATCACTTTAATGGCACCGAGGAATTGTTCTTCAATATTTTTTGCCCAAGATACATCTACAATCCGCTCACTGTCTGTTCGTATCAGGTGATGGGCATTTTTACAGTTAGAGCGGTGAATCTTCACATCACCATTTCGGCTGATGAATCCAATCACATTATCGCCGGGAATGGGGCTGCAACAATTTGCATATGAATATTTCACATTGCTCAACTCCCCTTCAACCAAAAGTGCTTTCCCATCCCCAACAGAACGGGCTGTGGTGTAATATTCCTGGTTGATCTCTTCCGGGGATAATTTTTGATATTCCTCATCCTCCTGTTCATCATCCAACCGCCCCTTGCTCTTCAACTGCTTAACAATCTTGAAGAGCTCATTTACATCAAATGCGCCGGAGCCAATTTCATAAAACATCTCCTGCGCATCGCTAAATTTAAATCGTTTAGCAATTTTGGTAAGCTCCTGATCAGAAATCTCAACCTTGCCGCGTGACGCTCGTTTTTCCCAGGCTTCTCGCCCTTCATTGGCCACTCGTCTCTCTTTTTGTTTGATAAACTGCCGGATTCGAGCCTTCGCTTTGTGGGTAACCACATCTTCCATCCAATCTGCATTCAGGTTGATCTTATTTCCGGTCATAATCTCAACCTGATCACCTATATTCAGTTTTTGGCGTAACGGAGCCATTTTTCCATTTACTTTGGCTGATACAGCCCGCTCCCCAATTTCACTGTGAATATCGAAAGCAAAGTCAATTACTGATGCACCATTTGGCAGCGTTCGAAGTTCACCCTGAGGCGTAAACACATAAATTTCGTCCTGATAGAGGTTTAGCTGGAAGTCTTTAACGAATTCTGTTGCTGCATCCGGTCTAGGCGTATCCAACACATCGCGGACCCAATTCACGAATTTATCGAGTTCACCATTACCACCACTGCTTCCCTCTTTATATTTCCAGTGTGCTGCAAGCCCCTGTTCTGCGATGTAATCCATCTTACGGGTGCGGATTTGCACCTCCACTTTTCGACCCTGTTTTGTAATCACAGTGGTGTGAAGCGACTGATAACCATTGGCTTTTGGAACTGAAATAAAATCACGAAAACGTTTGGGAATTGGTGTGTACCAATCTGTTATTACAGAATAAACTCTCCAACAATCCTCTTTGGTGTGCGGCTCTTCAAGGATAATACGAATTGCAAACAGATCATAAATCTCCTCAAACGGTTTCTGCTGCTTCTGCATTTTTCGATAAATCGAGTAGATATGCTTCGGTCGCCCTTTAATCTCAAATGAAAACTTCTGCTTCTCAAGTTCTTTCTTGATCGGGTTCATGAACTCTTCAATAAATGCTTCCCGGGCCTCTCTTTTTTCTCTCAGCTTACGAACCAGGAATTTATAGGAGTTGGGATCAATCACCTTAAAACAGAGATCTTCAAACTCATTCTTGATTTTAAACAACCCAAACCGGTGAGCCAAAGGTGCATAAAGCTCAATGGTCTCCGTGGCTTTGTTTAACTGCTTCTGCTTCGGTAGGTGCTGAATCGTTCGCATGTTGTGAAGCCGATCTGCAAACTTAATCAGAATCACCCGAATATCTTCAGCCATCGACAAAAGAAGCTTCATAAAGGTCTCAGCCTGCTTGGTATCCCGGTTTTCGAATACGCCGGTAATTTTCGTCAGACCATCGATAATGTGTTTTACAGTCGATCCGAAGAGTACTTCAATATCATCCAGCGTTACCGGGGTATCCTCAACTGTATCATGAAGGAGAGCGGCGGCAACGGAAATGTCATCAATATTAAACTCCTCCGCCATAATTTTAGCTACTTCCAGCGGATGTTGATAGTAGGGCTCTCCCGATGCTCTTTTTACATCTTCGTGCGACTTACAACAAAGTTTAAACGCCCGAGTAATTAGTTCGTCATCCGTCTCTTCAAGGTATTTGTGACAAAGACGTAGCAATTCCCGCAACCCGCTGGACTGTTTTCTGTCGAGCTCATATTGATCAACCTGATCACGGATATCTGTATCCACATTTGCCATACAATCGTAAATCTACCTCATCTATTAACTGAACTACATTTATTTAAACGAAGTTCTGATTGTTTAAATATGATAAAAACGCAAGCCTTAAAATTCGAACTTTTTTCCAAATTAAGCTATTAGAGCATTATAAACGTTTTTTTCGTGCTTTTTTTGATGAATTCTTTCCTCTTTTTTTGAATTGAATCCGCTTGAAATTACATCCTGCGAGCTTGTCTGCCGAATCAACAGCGCATGCAGCAAAGCGAAGCAATCTCTTGGTTTACATTTGAAGTTGGGATCGCCGCGCTCCATTCACTCCGTTCATTTCACTCGCGATGACGGAAACTACGTATTAAGCCAGTCTTGCAAATGGTTTGATTTGTAAGTCGTCATATCTTTCCTCTCTTGCTTTTAACGCACCAGTGATGGCAATCATTGCGGCATTATCGGTACAATATTGAATAGAGGGGATCATCAGGTTCAAATTCATTTTTTGGGCCATCGTTTCAACTTTTCGTCTCAGCATGGAGTTTGCTGAAACGCCACCTGCCACCATAACATTTTTCACGCCCGTTTTTTTTACCGCTCGCTTCAATTTGACTTGAAGTACATCTGTAATCGCAGCAGAAACACTGGCACAAATATCATTCAAATTTTCCCGAACAAACTCATCCCCCTTTTCCTGGGTGTAATAGAGCACACTCGTTTTCAACCCGGAAAAACTAAAATCCAACCCCTTGTTGATCATCGAACGCGGAAAATCATGAAAACTAGGATTCCCCCCTTTTGAAAGATTGTCGATAATGGGTCCGGCAGGGTAATCCAGATTCAAGAGCTTCCCGATTTTATCATACGCTTCACCGGCGGCGTCATCCCGGGTTTTTCCAAGTACTGAGTGAGAAAAAATATCATCCACATGAACGAGCCGTGTATGTCCGCCGGAAACAATAAGCGCTACAAACGGATAGACCTCTTCATACTCAATAAAATTGGCATACATATGTGCATCAATATGGTTTACGCCGATAATAGGTCTATCCTGTGAGATGGATAATCCTTTCGCAAAGCTGAGTCCCACCAATAATGAACCAATCAATCCCGGACCTTGTGCAACGGCAATAGCATCAACCTGATTCAGTGATATATTTGCCTCCTCAAGAGCCTGATCCACGGTTTTCCATATCGTTTTATGATGAGCTCTGGATGCAAGCTCGGGGACAACCCCACCGAATTTTTCGTGAATTGTTTGGGACGCAATAATATTCGACAAAATCGAACCATCCGCCCAAACTGCAGCTGCCGTCTCATCACATGATGATTCGATTCCTAATATGGTCATAATCTTTTGTTGATACGAAAGTGAGAGTCTTTTCTCGATCCGAAGGTCTCCTTCGGATCGTCCCGAATAGTCGGGAAAGCACCGCTTTTTTTCAATTATAGCGAAGCAGACCTTCTAATTTGTCATTCCGAAGCAGGAGCGTCGGCACGAGTAAGGTTCTTGAACATAGATCTCGAATTATTATCCAACCTGAAGCATTCGGTCGATTGGTACTTTCGCTTTTTCAGCCAGTTCTTTGGGCACTTTCACTTCAAACTGTTTGTATTTGAGAGCATCCCGAAGATTGTCCATCGTTATCATCTTCATATAATCACAAACGGATTCTTCATTCGCCGCGTAGAATTTCTTCTCGGGACTGTCTTTACGCATCCGGTGAAGAATTCCAGTCTCGGTTGCCACAACAAACTCTTTTGCATCCGATTCTTTCGCCCGGTTCAGCATGCCGCTTGTGGAATGAACGTGACCGTCTTTGCAATCGAAATACATGGCTGATTTCATCATGCAGGATGTTGAGCAACCACACTCGGGATGAATCAGAAACTCCGCATCGGGATATTCTTTCTGTTTTTCCGAAAGGTTCAGTTCCCCAATCTTCTCGTGAACATGACACGCACCTTCCCAAATATTTAATTCACGGCCCGTTATCATCTCTACATATGCACCCAAAAACTTATCCGGTAAAAAGAGGATTTCTTTGTCCTCAGGAATTGATTCTACAATCCCAACTGCATTCGATGATGTACAGCAGTAATCGCTCTCGGCTTTAACGGCAGCCGTTGTATTTACATATGAAACAACCACAGCACCGGGATGCTGCGCTTTCCATTCTCTCAGCTGATCCGCTGTGATGCTGTCCGCCAACGAACAACCGGCATCCAAATCCGGAATTAATACGGTTTTATCAGGCGAGATAATGGACGCGGTTTCAGCCATAAAATGAACGCCACAAAATACAATAACATCCTCTTCAGCCTCTGCAGCCTGGTGTGACAATCCCAGCGAATCGCCAACATAATCTGCAATATCCTGGATCTCAGGGATTTGATAGTTATGAGCCAGGATTACGGCATTTCGCTGCTCCTTGAGCTCTAGAATTTCAGTTGCTAAATCTTCGTTTACTAGGGTTTCCATTTGTCTGGATCTGAAATTAAAGAACCTTCAAGCGTCCATAGACCTTGAAGCGTTCGTGTTAAAATTGAAATCGTTACTCTTGAAGGACCTAGCTACGCTTCGGACTCATCAAGGTCACTTCGTTTATATTGATTAAAAAATTTCTGTAATTCGCTGGCTGATATCGAATGCTTTTACGGAATGTGTTAACGCGCCAACCGAGATAAAATTGACACCCGTATCAGCAACTTCACGAATATTTTTATGTGTGATATTCCCGGAGGCTTCTGTTTCGGCACGATCACCAATTTTTTTCACAGCTTCACTCATCTGATCGATGCTCATGTTATCAAGCATAATAATATCTGCACCGGCATCCAAAGCTTGCTGAACCTGATCTATATTTGTTGTTTCTACTTCAATTCTGATGTCGGGATGATTTGATCGAACTCGTTCCACAGCGGTCGCAATACTGCCGGCGGCTTCAATATGATTGTCTTTGATCATCGCAAGATCGTACAATCCCATCCGGTGGTTGGTTCCGCCACCTGCTTTTACAGCCAGTTTGTCCAGCTTTCGTAATCCGGGAACCGTTTTCCGGGTATCTAAAATCTTCGTTGAAAATCCATCTAATTCCTGAACAATTTCAGATGTTTTTGTGGCGATGCCAGACATTCGCTGAGCAAAGTTTAAAGCGGTTCGTTCCGCAGTTAAGATCGCTCTGCAGTTTCCGCTAAATTCAACAATCGTTTCTCCTTTCCGTACCTGATCTCCATCTTTGAACTTTGGATTCCACTGAAGATCATCATCAAACCATTGAAAGACATATTTAGCTATTTCCAGACCGGCAACCACCCCATCTTCTTTCGCTACCCAAACGGATTCCGCGTCTGCCTCTTCGTCGATGATGGAATCAGTCGTTACGTCACCACTGCCAACATCTTCGGCTAAGGCTACATGGATGAGATCATCGAGCCATTCTTCCACTGTTGCTTCTGCTTTTTTCATGAAACCGCCTGAACTTTATTATAACGGTTCCTGTAAAATCGCATAGATTCTTTTTGAGTATCGTCCGGTTTGGGGAAATCTTTTCTAAAATGTACGCCACGGCTTTCCTTTCGGTTCAACGCACCAATAATAATCAATTCAGCAATATTGACCATCTCTTTCATCCGTAAAAAGAAGTACTCATTTCCCTGGTGATAGATCGGGGATTTCAACTCGCTGCTGATCTGATCCAATGCCTGGTGCAACCCGGTATCATCCCGCTCAATTCCTGCAAATCGATTTAGCAGAGATGTAACCGTTTTTTTCTGAACCATAAACGGTTCTTCCAAATCGGGCGAGAGTGTGAATGGCTTCATCGTAATTCCGATCATTTTTGAACTTTCTTTCAACTTGCTGGCATGATCAATCGCGCGCTTGCTGAAAACAAGGCATTCCAGCAGCGAATTACTCGCCAGCCGATTGGCACCGTGCACGCCCGTTGCAGCAACTTCTCCGCAAGCATAGAGTCCTTCGATATTCGTTTCACCATCCAGACCGGTTTCAATTCCGCCTATGCAATAGTGAGCCGCCGGAGCGACCGGGATCCCCTCTTTTGTGATATCAATTCCGCGATCTTCAATTCTTTGAATCAACCCCGGGAAGCGATTTCTGATTTTACCAGCATCCAAATGGGTCAAATCAAGGTATATGAAATCTTCATCCTGCTTTTCAATTTGATGTAAAATTTCCCTGGAAACAACATCTCTAGGGGATAGCTCAGCATTCGGGTAGGTTTTCATAAATCGCTCACCTGAAGCATTGTAAAGCCTGCCTCCTTCACCGCGGACCGCTTCGCTGATTAAAAATCCATCTCCTTTTGAGCTGTAAAAAACGGTGGGATGAAATTGAATAAACTCCAGATCTTTCAAAATCGCGCCGTGATTCAAAGCCAACCACAAGCCATCCCCTGTGGATGTGTGTGGATTCGTTGTGCGAGTATACAATCCTGAGTATCCGCCGGTTGCTAAAACTGTCGCTTTACTTTGAATTTGAACAACTTTGTCCTCTTCATACTGGTAAGCAAGTGCACCAAAACATCGATTTTCGTCACTAATCAAATCATACACAAAAACATTCTCTGTGATCGTGATTCGATCATTTTGTTTAATTCTCGAAATCAAAAAATCAACAAGAGCTTTTCCGGTAGCAGCGCCATTGGCATGTAAAATCCGTCGGTTTGAGTGACCGCCTTCCATTCCCAGATTTAACTCCCCATTGGTTCTCTCAAACGGCATTCCGTCCTCAATCAAAGCTTTCACTCGTTCTGATCCTTCTTTCACAAGAATTTCGACTGCTTTACGATTGCAATATCCGCGGCCGGCTTTAAGTGTATCAGAGATGTGATTTTCAAACGAATCGGACTCTTCAAGAACAGCCGCAACTCCGCCCTGAGCCCAGTAGCTACTACTTTCATTCAGGGTAGATTTGGTAACTAGAAGTACCTCTCCGTGCTTGGCTGCTTCAAGGGCGGCATTTAAGCCGGCAGCTCCGCTACCAATAATTAGGAAATCAGTTTTTTTAACTGTAAAACTCACAATGCGCAATCAATACGTGGGAAAGCAATAAAATACAATTTTTTTACGAGGAGCTATAAAATAGAAAAGCCCTCTGTCGTAAAACAGAGGGCTTTAAATTATGTTCCTAGAATCAGCAATGCTTACTTCTTGTCGTCTTCGTCTTCATCAACAACTTCGAAGTCTGCATCTACGGCATCATCTTCTTCCTCAGATGCTTCGCTGTCGCCGGCTCCGTTTTGAGACGGTCCGCCTTGGGCGCCCGGACCACCTGCTCCCGGTTGCTGAGCCTCAGCATTCTGATAAATCTCTTGAGAAGCCGCTGCCCATACTTGATTCAACTCTTCCATCGCAGGCTCAAGTTCGTCCATATTTTCCTGCTTATGAGCTTCTTCAAGCTTATTCAGAGCATCTTCAATTTTTTGCTTGCTGTCGTCTGAGATCTTATCAGAATGTTCATCAAGCTGTTTTCTTGTGGAGAAGATCAAAGAGTCTGCCTTGTTGAGAGTTTCGATTCTCTCTTTTACTTTCTTGTCTTCTTCGGCGTGCTCTTTGGCAGCTTTTCGCATTTTTTCGATCTCTTCTTCGCTAAGTCCGGAAGAAGATTCAATTCGAATACTTTGTTCTTTACCTGTGCCTTTATCTTTCGCACTTACATTCAGAACACCGTTGGCATCCATATCGAAGGTAACCTCGATTTGTGGCACACCTCGTGGTGCCGGAGGAATTCCGTCAAGGTGGAATCGGCCAAGCGTTCTGTTGTCTTGTGCTTTGGCACGCTCACCCTGAAGTACGTGAATCTCAACACTGGTTTGATTATCCGCGGCCGTAGAGAATGTTTCTTTCTTGCTGGTCGGGATGGTTGTGTTGGATTCGATCAATTTTGTCATCACGCCACCGAGTGTTTCAATACCAAGTGTAAGCGGAGTCACGTCGAGCAGAACTACATCGTCTACATCACCTGTCATCACTCCACCCTGAATGGCAGCACCAATCGCTACTACCTCATCAGGATTTACGCCTTTGCTTGGATCTTTTCCGAAGAAATCTTTCACAACTTCCTGGATTTTCGGAATCCGGGTGGATCCACCAACCAGGATTACCTCATCCACTTCACTCTTGGAAATTCCGGCATCTTTCAGCGCTTTCTCGCAAGGAGTGATCGTTTTCTTCACAAGATCATCAACCAGTTGCTCAAACTTCGCTCGCGTCAGGTCGATGTTCAGGTGTTTCGGTCCTGAGTCCGTTGCGGTAATGAACGGCAGGTTTACATTGGTTTTCTGAGAGCTTGACAGCTC
>CAYRDO010000022.1:0-11487 GCA_964422985.1 uncultured Rhodohalobacter sp.
CATCAAAATTGATGCTCGGCGGGATCATTTTATACTTCATCGCCAGCGCGGTTTTGATCAGGCCCGCAGCCCCGGCTCCGGCATCGAGGTGACCGATGTTTGGCTTGACGGAACCAATTCCACAGTAATTTTTTCGATTTGTGAATGCCCGATATGCTTTTGTAAGAGCCCGAATCTCAATAGGATCGCCGATAAATGTTCCGGTTCCATGAGTTTCCACATATGAAATTTCATCTGCACTGATTCCGGCGTTCGCAAGTGCTTCAACTACAACATCTGCCTGACCATCAACACTTGGGGCGGTGTAATCTGTTTTTTTTGCGCCGTCATTATTAACCGCCGATCCTTTAATCACCGCATAAATATTATCTCCGTCTTTCACTGCATCTTTAAACCGTTTCAAGAGAACCACTCCCGCACCGCTGCCAAAAATGGTTCCGGTTGCTTTGGCATCAAACGTTCGGCAATGACCATCTTTTGTAAATACGCTGCCCTCTTTGTGCAAATGTCCCGCCTCATGAGGGACCCAAACAGCAACCCCGCCGGCCAATGCCATTGAACACTCACCGTTTAACAGACTTTGAACCGATAAATGGACGGATACCAAGCTGGATGAACATGCGGTTTGAACGCTGACAGCCGGGCCGTTTAAATTAAGTTGATAGGAGACCCGGTTCGCCAAAAAACTGTTATCGTTGCCAACAACAGATGAAAGAAACTCAGTATAAAAGCGATTGTGAACGCCACTGAAAACCATGTACGAATTGATCGCGCATCCCCCAAAAACTCCAACCGGTTCTTCATAGGCATGAGGATTATAACCCGCATCTTCAAATGCTTCCCAGCAACATTCTAAAAACAACCGCTGCTGTGGATCCATCATAGATGCTTCTCGCGGGGTATATCCGAAAAATTGAGCGTCGAACTTGTCATAATCATCCAGAATGGGGGAGACTTTTACATAATCGGGATCTTTCAGCAATTCAGGATCCACGCCGGATGCCAGGATCTGTTCATCACTCAGGTTTGTAAAACATTCTCTACCATTTTTAATGTTTTCCCAGAATTCATGGATATTCTTCGCCTTGGGAAACCGTCCGGCCATTCCTATGATGGCAATATCAAATTCTCTGTCTTTATCTTCGCTTTTCAAATGTGACCTCTTTTTATGCCAATGCGTAATTAATTTTTCCGTCTGAACCGGTCCCGTCTGGCTCCCGCGCGTTCAAGAATTTTATTGAATTCACCGTTTTCAGTTGGTTTGCCCTCCACAAGCTCTGCTAAAGAGCGAATCGTAGAATGTTCAAAAAGACTGACGATCGTAAAGTTCTTATTGAACTGTTTATTTAACTGCGAAAGCACTTCAACGGCCTTTAACGATGTGCCTCCAACATCAAAAAAGTGCTGATCGGGTCCAACAGAAGTCATTCCCAAAATAGTTTTCCAGATATCAGTAATGGTCTGAAGCGTATCTTTTTTCCCATTGATTGATTCATGGGGAGCTGAATCTCCATTTTTAGAATGTAAAATCTGATCAATTTTGAAAACGCTGTTCCAATCCTTTGCAATCTGTTCAAAGATTTGATGATCATAATTTTCGGATTCTTTCTGTTCTGCTTTTATGGAGTGACCATCCACAGCCGTTTTCTCCGAAAAATTTTTATCCGGATCATAATTCAGTTCACTCAAATAATCAGATGGGAGGAAGTATCCATTCTCATCAAAAATAACATCACCCTGAAAATTCTTAATAATTGTCTCCAGAAAATTTAAAGCGGGTAGATTTTTCTCAGTCTTCTTGAAATTGATTTGTACTGTTTCCAAACCATTGGATTTTGCTGCCTCGCCGATATATTTCAGCATTTTATGTTCAACTCCGCGGCCCAAAACTCTGCAGCTAAGCATAAACGAGTCGAGTACAATTCGGTCTGATACTTTTTGATAGAGCATCATCCCGACCAGTCCATAATCCCCAAAACGATCTTTCACTCTGCAAACTTTACACTCGAACCCATCTTTGCGAATCAACTCTTTAACCTCTTCTTCTGATCGTCGGAGGGTCGTAAAATTGAACTGATTGGTTCGGTAGGTAAGTTGAGAAACTCTGCTGATTTCCTCCGGCAACGGATCTTTTATGGTGATTTCCAGGTTCAGTCCGTCAATGAATTCTTTCAGGGAAGAACTTCCTTTTTTGAATGAAGTTCGTTTGATGTCTTCCTGGTAAAGCTTTGTCCTTTTTTGATCCTCTTGTGTTGTTTGCAGAAGATCAAAAGCCCAGATATGGTTCAAAAAAGAAGAGATCTCTTCGGGTTTCTCCGGAAGGTTCAATGTGAGTACTTCGGGACAATTTGCTCTCACTTCTGCACACTCAACCGGATTGTCATCCACAAAAATACAACTGTCGAGTCCCAGATTCAGCTCTTCAGCCAACTCTCTTATATTTTGAGATTTCGGCATCCAGTTGATCTTGAATGAGACGATATCATCTTTTTTGAGAAGCATTTCTGATCTCCTGGAAAAAACGGCATCCACATCTTCCTCAACATTTTTACTGCAGAGGCAGAGTATTTTACCGGTTCTCATCTGCTGAATCATAAAATTTTGAAGAGTTAAAAATGGGGCGGACAGATGAATTCCGTTCGCCCCTAACTCACCACAAGCGCCTCCCCAAAGTGTATTATCACAATCAAGTACAATCACCTTGTATGGCTTTCTCTTGATTGAAAGCACATTCCTGAACGATGAAGTTGCCAGTGCAGTGAAATAATCATTCGTGAAAGGAATGTGTCCAAGGTGATCTCTCTGTTGATCGTAATAATTCTCTACATGATATTTCTCTTGAATGTCGGCGGATGTGGAAAGAAAAATATTTGAGTGATTTGAAAGCTCATCACGAATCAACTGCTCAAACTCCATCTGTTGATCTGTTTTGATGAAGGAATGCGGAGAGTTTCGGGTAAGCAATAAAAGGAGCGGAGCTTTTCCAAAAGAAGCCGCTGTTGTTGCATATTCAATGAGATAATGAATGTTTTCAACGATATACGAATGGAGATCCGTTTTTTCTCTTACCAATAAGTTTCGGATCCAGTCTTCAAATCGTACAAAAACAATTCTGGCATCATTTTCTGAATGATTCAGTGTAGAGTCGAGGTCCAGAAGCTCTTGAAAAACCTGATCATAAGGGGAAAAGTTGACTGCCACTTTATAGCCAAATTTATCACCCCAAAATTTCAAGCCGGCTTCAATAGGATCACACGTAAATGTAGAAGCTACAGCGATTCGCATTTTTCGCGGCACTGCTTCAGATTTCCCGTTTAAAATCATGGCTTTATTTGAAAGTGAAGAGTTCAATCTGATTGATATTTACTGTTAAAGAGAACTATCATTTTTCAATACAAGATTCGTACCAATTCAGAATGAGATGAGATAATAATGAGTGAATTCTAATTAATAAGCCCTTTAAAGCTTTTAAAGAGTGGTTTTTTACGTGGGTTGGTTGTTAAAAAAGGGTCGTAAAGAGGTAAATATTTTTGGCAAATAAGTGAGAAAAATAGGATGGGAGAAATAATTACACACCTTACACACCTTGGAGGAATCAATTTTTCACTACGGAAAGGGTATACAAATCGTAAAATTTATAGGCTTCTTATTTGTTTTTATTGGCCGGATTAGTAATATGGTTTATATGCCGATTAAGAACACATTCATTGTTGTCATTTTATTTCTGATCTTCGCACTTCTTTGCCAGAATTGTTACGCACAAGATGACAAGGGGCGTTTTTTACATTGGTTGAAGGACGATCCTGCGAATATGGTTTCCGATTTTGGATCCAAACAGATGCTTACCATGGCTTCGGTAGGAGTGAGCATTTCGGTAATAGCTATGGGGGATCACAGATCGAGCCGACATTTTCAGCGTCAATATGGTCAATCAGAACTCCTCCATTTTACAAATATGTGGGGAGACGTGAAGATTGCCGGTGCTGCTTCGGTGGGAATTTTTGCCACATCTTTGATCACCAATAACACAAAATTTCAGGATGCTGCTTTCACATCTTTGCAGTCTCTTTTGATGACAAACATCACAGTAAATACGGCAAAATTTGTTTTCGGCAGAGAACGTCCCTATCAACAAGACGGACCCTATGATTTTGATATGGTTCAGCCGGGTGGAACCTCTTTTCCCTCGGGCCACACGGCTACCGCTTTTGCGTTGGTAACTCCATGGGTGGTTTACTATCCCGGTCCGGTTACGTATGCGTTAATGGCCATTCCGGCGGGGACGGCAATCGCTCGCGTAGCCAAAGGCAGGCATTGGTTTAGCGATGTAGCCGCCGGCGCAGCGATTGGATTTTCCATGGGGCACTATCTTGCCAAAAAGCATCTCAACTTACAATCTGATCGATTCCAGGTGATTCCCACGGCCGGATATGATCACTTTTCCTTAGCGCTCAACTTCTCTTTTTAAGAATTACTTTCAATATCAGCCCCTGTTTTTTACCTGATATTTTTTTATCTATTCTCCATCCGAAAATACAACCAAACGAAATAGATCGATGTCAGATAAAAAAATCACTCGCAGAAAAATGATTCAAAACAGCGGACTCGCTCTGCTGGGAGCCGCTACAGGTTTTGGATTTTCAAGAGGAAAAAGGACGCGAAAAACACAACCGCAAGATCATGATTTGCCCTTTCGAATCAGCATGAATACGTCTACTCTTCAGGCGTACGAATTGCCGGCGGATGAACAGATTCGATTAGTAGCGGAGGCCGGTTTTGAAGGAATTGAAATGTGGGTGCGAGATATTCGCAGTTACATCGATGCTGGCGGAACTGCCGAAGAACTGGGAGAATTGCTCGACTCGAATAATCTTTTGCTGGAAAATATGATCGGCTTTTCGGAATGGATCAGTGATGATTCAGATACCCGGGCCGAAGCCATTGAACTGCTGCGAAGTGATATGGAGATGATTGCCGAGATGGGAGGGAAGTACATTGCTGCACCTGTTCAGGGAATTGACTCCATCGACCGAACGAAACTTGATGAGTATGGTCAACGCTATCGGGCAATTCTTGAATTGGGAGAGGAGACCGGGGTAGTTCCAATCCTGGAAGTATGGGGAACTGGTGCTCTGAATCAAGTGACGGACTGTACTCACATCGCACTTGGATCAGGTCACCCCGATGCCACAATGCTGTTTGATTTTTACCATGTTTACCGCGGTGGGAATTCTTGGGAAACTATCGATCTCGTAAATGCCGGCAAACTGCCGGTGATGCACATGAATGATTATCCTGCTAATCCGGCCCGTGAGAAACTAACCGATGCCGATCGTGTATTCCCCGGTGCAGGAATTTGCCCGTACGATGAAGTGATTCCCAAATTATATAAAGCCGGTTTCCGTGGTGGATTTTCCGTTGAACTCTTCAACAGAGAATACTGGAATTCAATGGATGCTGAGACGATTTTAAAAGAGAGTTACGATCGGACGTATGAAGTTTTAGCCGGGGCGATGGAGGAAGTCGACTAATCGAGATAAACACATCGTTTATTTTTATTAGAAAGATTACTGTTTTTTAATCTTAAAAAAGAGAGGCGGCATTATCAGTATCCATATCAAAAAAAGTGGCCAGATTCGGCCATTCAACAGATTGTAATCCGCAAATAGACGTTGCCATGAATGCCCCGCAATAAAATGGCCGAACCCAAATTCGAAGAGGGTAGTGAGTGAAAACCATATCAAACCGATAATCCAGGCTTGCCGAAGCGATTCGAGGGGCCGGCGCTTCCAAAGGATCCATGCGGCAAGTCCTGTAAAAATTATTCCCAGAATCGTAGAGAGCTGATGAGCAGCCAAATCTGAAATTAGTGTTCCGTATGTGGTTGCTCGCAGGATTCCATTCAGAACCCCGATAATCATCAGAATAAACCAAAATAGTGTATGGCGAATCATAGCTGTACGTAGAATTTTGAAGATTTAAAACCTTACTTTTACTTATTGCTTGCCTGATATTTACAGGATTTCGGCGTTCAAAACTATAGGCAGGTTTTTTAGTAATCTGTAATGGATAACTAACTGTTTTCATAAGGGTATCCCTGATTGAAAATGATTCGACTTTCTATTCATATTGTATAATGGCTCAAGAGACAAAAGAAAATTTAACACTGCTTAAAACCGCCTCCATATTAGTGATCGGAGTGTTAATCGTCCATATTATGATGGAGGCACAGTTTATTTTGCTTCCCTTAGTTTGGGGCTTGTTCATCGCTCTGTTAATTCTACCGTTAACCGAGAAACTGGAACACCTGAAGTTCCCGAGATGGCTCTCCATTATTACAGTTTTGTTGGTTGTAACAGTATTCATCGGTTTCATTCTCTACCTGTTATCCGTACAGGTGGCGGGACTGCTTGGTGATATACCGGAAGTAACAAGTACATTGGAAACCTGGAGTTCCGATTTTCGTCGGATACTTGAAATGCGGTTTGGCATCTCCGATGAACTGTTCGCTCAACAAGCCTTAAGCTCAATATCACAAATCATTCAAACGGGGCTGACTGAATTGAGGAATTCACTCTATTCTGTATTTAGGCTGATTACTGTAATCAGTGTTATTCCCATCTATATCTTTTTTATGCTCTATTACCGGGATCAATTTTATCGCGGCACTCTTCAGCTCGTTGAGCATTACCGGCAAGCGCAGTCTATCTATAATAAAATCATGAAAGTAGTACAGCAGTACTTACGGGGTCTTGTAATTGTAACGCTGGTTGTGGCGGTACTTTTTTACATTGTTCTAATGATATTTAATATCAAATACGCTTTCTTCTTCGCTGTATTCTTGGCTCTCTTTAACCTGATTCCATACATTGGTGTTTTCGTCTCATCAGTGGTAGTTGTTTTGTATTCAGTGGCAACGGCTGATACAATGTTCGTTCCAATAGCTATCCTTATTTCGTTATGGCTGATCCAACTTTTTGAAAACAACCTGATTACACCATATGTGATCGGATCACAAGTAAAGTTGAATCCACTCGTTGCTTTAATTGCAATTTTTGTGGGTGCATCTATATGGGGCGTTTCCGGGATGATTTTATTTATCCCGATTCTTGGAGTGTTGAAAGTGATATTTGATGAATTCGAACAACTGCAACCGTTGGGGGTTTTGCTGGGGAAATCGTAAAAAGTTTCGGGACGGTTACATACTGTGATTCTTGATTTTTTATCTAGCCGGAGCACGTTAGAGTACAATTACCTACATTAAATCTTGAGAGTGGGTCACGGGTCGATATCAGATCCAAAAATTGGCAATAAACATGAATAGAGGGGGAGCACCAAGATGAAGAGAAAATCGTATCTAATTGCATTTGTCTGTTGTTTGATGGCAGGCTGCAGTACAACAAAAACGGAATCTACTGAACCGACATCGCCATCCATAAACTCAGAAAGAGCCGAGCCTGTTCAGCCCATCACTCCGCCCAAGATACCGAAACGCGCGCCTCGACAGCCGGTAGATCAACTTCGAACCAATGATGATTGCATTGACATCATCAAAGAATTTGGCGGACTGAGTCTCGAAGCTTATTCGGATCAAAATGGAAACTGGTACATTGGCTATGGGCACAGCCAGGGAGTAAAAGATGGCATGAAAATTACTGAATTCCAGGCCGAATTATACTTGCGCGATGATTTAAAAGTATTCGAGGAGTTTATCCGTCGAGTGGTTGAGGTTAATGTTTCTGAAAATGAATTTAGTGCTATGGTTTGTCTCACGTATAACATCGGGCCGGGAGGATTTGCCGAATCGACAGTCCTCAGAAAAGTCAATGAACAAGCGTGGAATGAAGCCGCAGATGCGATTTTGTTGTGGAATAAAGTAAAAGGTGAAGTAAACGAAACTCTTGTTAGCCGACGAGAGAAGGAGAGAGCGTTGTTTTTAAAATTAGACTAGATTTATAACCCGGAAAGGCGTTGAGTTTTAGCAAACTCGGACTCGCATTGTAGAGTGTCAGGAGTTTTATTATATAAAGCTTGATAAAACTCTATCAAAAATTCAGAAACAAAATGAATCAATTCAAATATATCCCTCAGAATTTATCTGCAAACCTTGTCATTTTTTTGATCGTTTTAGGAATAACGATTTCAGGATGCGGGAGCCAAGAACGTGAACCTGAAGATGAAACGAGCGCTCAATCAACAACCGGTGACGTTGAAGTTTTAGATGATGCACTTGCAGAGCTAATCGATCCGGATGCAACATTGACGGAACTTGGTAATGGGTATGCCTGGAGCGAAGGACCGGTTTGGGTTGAAGAGTATGGATTTCTTCTTTTTTCTGATATCCCGAATAACATAGTCCATAAATGGGCACCGGGGGAGGGAGTTACGCCATATCTTGAACCGGCCGGTTATACCGGTGAGGAATCACGAGGCGGGGAGATGGGATCAAACGGGTTGATAATTAGCGATGATGGGGATTTGCTTTTGGCTCAACATGGCGATCGTCGAATTGCGCGCATGAATGCTCCCTTGGATGAACCTGAAGTTGATTTTTCTACAGTTGCCGGAAGTTATAATGGTCAGCGATTAAACAGTCCGAATGACCTCGTACAACACAGCAACGGCGATATTTACTTTACTGATCCTCCCTATGGACTGGAAGAAGGAGTAGACGATCCTGCAAAAGAACTTGATTTCCAGGGAGTGTATCGTGTAACCCCGGAAGGTGAAGTAATTCTTCTGACGGATGAATTGAGTCGTCCGAATGGGATTGCTTTTTCACCCGATGAAAAGACATTGTATGTAGCGAATTCAAGCAATGAAAACCCGGTTTGGATGGCTTTTGATGTAACGGAGGATGGAAATCTCACCAATGGTCGGGTATTTCACGATGCCGGTGAATTTACCGGTGTGGATTCGGGCAGCCAGGACGGAATGGATGTGGATGCCAACGGCAATATCTACGCCACAGGGCCGGGCGGCGTCTGGATTTTTTCTCCGGATGGAACTATTTTAGGCAAAATTAAAACCAATAAGCCTACAGCAAACTGTACCATTGGTCAAGACGGTAAAACGCTTTTTATTACCGCAGATGATCAGCTTTTGAGTATTCCGTTGAGGTGAATCCAAATTCGGTCAGTCGCCGGGAGAAGGAGAGGAGTTGTGGGGGCTGAATGAATTGATAATTTACAGAGAGTTCTTCTTCTCTTATTGAAGAACATGTAAATAAATTCAAATAAGGAAATCTGCACACTTTGTTGTATGCAGATTCCCGATTATACGCAGATTTTTCAAATTTTTTTGTTGTTAGTTTGTTTGATCATCTACCAGCTTTGAGTGCAAGGACATTAAATGGAGAAGCTGCGATTGACTTAAAACGTTCGTTAGGAATGTAATAATATTCAGTGTTTCCAAAACGCATCCAGCCTTGAGTTGCGAAGGTCCATTCACTGGTCAAATTGGGTATCCAAATTGGTGTTCCCCAACCCCAGAGAGTACCATCTGTCGATAGCCCTACACTAAATCCAAACCCGGCGGCAATAGCTTTGAAACGTACATGCGTGGGGGCTTGCAATGCACCAGTTGCATTATTTCCCCAACCCATTATCGTTCCGTTTTTACGAATGGCAAGAACATGCACATTTCCGGCCGCAATCGCTTTAAACTTCTGATTCGGGACGTAGAAGATCTTCGGATCGTTTGGAGTTGGTATCCATGTACCAAAGATGTTATAATCGTTCGATTGGTTTGTTGCATACCCCCAACCGTAAATCGTACCATCTCCATGAAGGGCGATAGAGTAAAGAGATCTGGCAGAGATCTCATTAAATGGACCGCCTTTAGGTGCGTTGAGAAGACCCGTAATAATTAGAGGGGGATTAGTGGACAAATCGGTATAGCTATCATTACCCCATGCCATAAGCGTTCCATCTTGTGCAATAGCAATTGCATGCAAAACTGCGGCAGCGACCGCGCGATATTTGCCTGTCGGAACGTTTACCACAGGTGGGTTATGCCCAAAGGCGGCAAGGGTGTGGTTCAAGCGAATCAAAACAGCATCATTCCGACCGAGTGAAATTGCTCGAAATTTCTCATTCTTGAGTTCCTCAGGGAGTGGTGGAGTTCCAAGTGGTCCGGGCGGAATGGACGGAGGATTAATCAGAGTTGTCCCCCAAAGTAAGGGTGTACCGTTCCAGCCTATAGCCAAGCCATTACTGCTACCACCATCAATGGCTCTAAGTCTTTGTTTTGGAGCATCCGATATCTGGCCAAATGAGTTATCACCCCAAACCATCAAATTTTGAGCAGGACCTGCTTTCCCTTCATAAAAAAGCGAATCCTCTCCTGAGATTAAATTATCATCATCATCCGTTGCAATTTGATCCGAACAACTCATCAGAGCAATGGACGTCAGTATACAAGTAAATAATATTAAGTGTTTATATAGAAGTGTGATATTATGAGTTTTCATAGCTCCCTCTTTTTTAAATTATTACTGTTTAAGCTTGTACCCGATTAATATCAAATCACTTTAGATGATATGATACTCTAGGTTTAAAACTTCAGATATAGAAAAGAAATCACTGGGAATAAATTAAATCTTAGTCATGATTTATGTATCTCCCTAAATTTACTTCTGAAATTTTCTTTCGTGATCATCAACCAATGACTGCAACTCGTTGGTTGGCATAGATTTGATTTCTCTTGAGGCGTATCCTAAATGATAATTCAGGTAATTGTTTAAGGCTTTTTCATGGGGTAAACTATGAGCGCGGGCAATCCGGTGATTTGAAATCTTCTCAGATTGAAATGATGCTCCGAAGGGAATACCTGGTTCAAATTATTTCATTAAACCTTTTCCCGTTTGAGGTCAAAAAAAGGTAAGACCGATATTAAAGGTCGGTAAAAATCATAGCAATCGGGAAGTGCAATAAAACTTTTGAACATACACCGTAACTGTTCTCTTAATTTTGATCACTACCTCGTGATTCTGTAGAACTAAGCTATTCGGTTATAACGCAGTACGATTTCATAACGGCTATCTTCGTCATCGCTGACGTACTCCCGTCGCTCGCGATACTGCTGCGGGATTTTTTCGAGTGGTGTTACCTTCACCTTAATGCCTTGTGCAGTTACATACTCACTCTGCGGTGGAAGCGCGAAGTTCACGCTGGTGAGTTGCACAAGATCCGGGGTGGTCGGTCCGATCGAGTCTTCGATGATCAGGTCCGCCGGCGCCCACAGTGCCACAAACACGTTGATAGCGAGCACCACAGCAACGGCTATTGCGGCTGCAATAAGTCCTTTCATACCAAGGGCGGAGAGCTTCGAGATTCCACCAATTGCCGCAAGGCCTGCAGCTGCCAGTTCCAGTTCGTCCTTAAGGATCTCAATGTAGGCATCTGTAAAACTGTCTATTTGTTTTTCGAACGCTTCTTCACCATCGACCTCGTAACCCATGATCGACAAGGCTGCGCCGGCTATCGG
>CAYRDO010000022.1:11497-30613 GCA_964422985.1 uncultured Rhodohalobacter sp.
CTATCGGCTGCTGGTGCGTGAAAAGCAGGTGCTCCATGGCACGGCTCTCTCCACTGTCTACGTCATCAAACCGGATGGGGGAACCACCGTTGGGAATCTGTGCCTCGCCGGCCGTCAGATCAGGGAAAAGAGGTACCCCCAGGATTTTGATTCCCACTTCGTCGGAACCAAATGATGCCGGCGATGTTTCTTTTCTTGCATGCAAAGTCTCGCTTGCGATCTGAAAGCGTGCCGTCGAAGGAGGAATGACCATGATAGCCCTTACCGCATCTGAAAAGAGGATGTCGCCCCAGCCCTCTACACTGTTCACATTGGGTACCATAACCTGGAGATCATAGATACCGGGCGGGAGATCATCAGGTACGCGAAATGTCAGTCGATCGTGGACACGGCAATCGGCGATGAGCTTCTCCGTGCCATCTACAATCTCTGTGAGCAGTGTTTCTTCGTCACCGCACACGTGGGCGTCAACCTCTCTTACAATATTGAACGTCGCTACGTCGGTCAGTCGCACTTTCGTATCTACGCTTGAGAAGTTTACACCTTCGAGAAGGACCGCCTGTCCTGCTTCGATCTCTTGGACGCGCAGACATACGCCCACGTCGTGTCCGGGACAATCGGTGGTCTGCACTTCGCAGATCTGTTTGGGTTCGTTGCCTTCCAGCACGACTTTACAGCGTTGTTGAAGCTCCGCAGGAGTATAATCCCCCGGTGCAAGTGATGGCCGGAAAAATGCAGTGCGAAGGTCGTTAACGCGACATACTATGACAGGTGCCGGTGGAAATTCACCACCGGGGAACGGGGGCGTACGCACCTTCCCCGGATGTTCCTCAGTTGCGCAACCCGAGTTATTAAACACTTGTATACCAACATTTTGAACGATCTCCTGCGCAAATGCCTCCGTCAATTGAGAAATTTCGAGAGGTTGATCAACATTACCTAGCAAATCCGTATTGAAAAGGCGTTCACGCTCACCACTTGTGAGTGAGTCGAAAGAGTCTTGAGCACACTCCAATACACGCTGTATGTCCGGTGGAAGTTTTCGAAGCGTTGTGAATACTCGTTGCTCAAGTTCATTAGACGCCGTCTTTCCAGAAAGATAACGGCGCATCATGTGAAAAGATGATGCGCCCAGTGTACTTGGTACACGGGTGTTGGCGAGTAGTTTATCAAGTTTACGCCGTCGGCTCTGCTTTGGCTTTGAACCCAATGAGGCAGGAACACAAGCCCCCGGTGCAGTAGGAGGGCAGACATGGTCATCTTTCGACGGTGGACATGGCTCCTCGACTTGATGGGTTGAGGAGCAATTGAAAATATTTACGTCTCCCTGGCTCTCAATATTAATGTCAATGTTACACTTGCCACCCTTGGCTGGACCGTTCATGTTTGTTTTCATCTTTCCTCTCTTTCAAACTTTTAAACAAAAAAACTTCTCCATAATACTTCAAACCGGAGCGTTACATGGAAATCATCTCACAGCCATTTTTTTCGCTCCCTAAGTGCTTCTATACCCTCATTCTAATTAGCCTTCACTTTGCAGTCAATCCCTAAAATTACTTCTGAATTTTTCGCTCGTGGTCATCCAGTAATGACTGCAACTCATTGGTTGGCATAGATTTGATCTCTCTTGGTGCGTATCCTAGATGATAATTCAGGTAATTGTTTAAAGCTTTTTCATCGGGTAAACTATGCGCACGGGCAATCCTGTGGTTTGATATTTTTTCACCGTCTCTCAAGTGTTTTATGATACTCTTAATCCGTACAAGATCCATCATTTTATGGGGCCTGACATCATAGTGGCGGATAAAATCTTCGCTAAACTCCTTTGGGTCTTCATATCCTATTAATTCTGCCCACTCACTAACTCGGCCCACATCAGATAGGTTCTCACTAAGTTGATTTACAGCTATGGAAATTGATTTTTTCTTCTCTCTCATTCCTCTCCCCTTTACTGAATTATATTTTGAATATACTATCAATAAAGATTAAGTAAAGCGGAAAAAGTTACAATTTTGAGTATTACGAGCGTCGCTTTTTAATTTAGAAATTGGGTTACGATAGGAGACATGCGTTTACAGATATTTTATGAAAACAAATATTTAAATGCATATCACAAACCTGCAATCAGAGCAAAAAAAAATCAAAATAAAAAACTCGAAACCGAAATTCCGTGCCTTTGATAAATGCAGTTACATTCAACTGCATTTCTCTCGTGATTATATGTTTTCAAAAAAGCTAATAGTTCCGCTGACTTCGTAGCTGACTATCAGAAGATCGTTGCCGGTGGGACTTTCGTGAGACGGAACTGCCAAGATGCCTTCAGGTGCTTCATCACCGGGGTTCGACAAAATCGACAAAAACCTTGGGGAGCTTGGCTCAGTAACATCATACACCAAAACCTGGTCGTTTCGCTCTAATCCTACAAAGAGAATGTAACGTTCATTACTTATATTCAGGACTTCAACGGCTTCAGGTTCAGCGCCTTTTTTATTGCTTCGGTTATTGTCGTTGTTGAATCGCTCGGGGGTTAATTCCAATGTTTTTTCAGCAATGTTATTGCCGCTGTCGTAAATCAATTCACCGAAGGGAGACCAAACACTAAATGATCGGGCACCAAAGCTGTAAAGCTCTTCATATTCTCCATCATTATCCAAATCACCAAGCTTGGTTGTGACTTCTAAACGCCCCATGGTTGCATCAGTCTGCAAGTCCTTGTCTTTGGGAAAAATGTTGGGATCAAGTACGATGTCCTCAATACGCTCCACTTCATTGAGCGCTTCATATTCACGGGCATCTCCTTCATTTGCCGAAAATAAATATTCAACCCCACCAATTTTTTCTGAAACCAATGCATCGGGTTGATACATCCCATACACCGGCCAGTTTTTCAGCTCTTTTATGCCATCGTCATCGCTGGCATAAAAGCTGTTTTTCGACATACTGTAATCTTTAAAACCTAGAGGGAAGATTGCTTCAATTCGTTTTTCAGGAATATTAATTCTTGCAATGCCGTTGTTTTCCTGCAGGCTAACCCAGGCAATTCGAGAATTCTCTGAAACGGCTATATATTCCGGTTCAAGATCTTGAGCTAACGTTGCATCACGACCGAATATTCGCAGCCCTTTTTGTTTGAAAGATTCTTCCCGGTCGTTGAATGGCGTAAAATCTAAGGTCCTAACTTCATCTTTTCTAAGATCGATGAGACTCACAGTTCCATTAGGATCTGCCAAATAATTATCAGTGGGTTCGCCTTCATTTGCAGAAAGAATTGTATGTCCGTCTTTCGTAAAAATCACCATGTCCGGCATGGCACCAACACTATAATTTTTGGTTAACGTTTGATTGTCAGTATTGTAAACCAAAACTGACCCCGCCTCTTGTTTAACCGGCGCTTCAACCGCCACGGCCAATAATCCATTTTTAACGTCTATACTATTTGGCTCTCCATAAGAACTGAGATCAATGGAGGGTTCTTTAATTGGGTTGTCGAGATTTGTAAGTGAATAAACAGAAATTTGGGTGGATTCCACATTTACTACAAACAATTTTTTTGTGATGGGATCGTAAGCAGAAATTTCCGCAGCGGTTTCTCCACCTACATCTATCGTCGATCGATACTGGAAATTGACGCTTATTTTTGAGTGTCCGCGCGATTGAGCCTCAACCTCAATGTCTGTTGAATGGATAGATAGTTCGGAGTCTGCAACATCACAACAGTTAGATAAAATAAAAGCTAGTATAAGCAGTAATATCACATTATTTTTTTATCACCCTGATCCGGGTAGTTAGAGTTTTTGCGTGAGTCAGATAGCTGACTTGAATATAAATTCCATCGGGTATCTAACTAAATATTTATTTAACATGCGAAATCTCAGTCAGGTACTGAGTATACAAAGAGGCTGCTTGTTTTATATCAATTTGATTCAATTCCAGCATCGTTTCCAGTCCTTCAAGTTTGGCATCGGCGCCGCGGACCTGGGAAATTTTTGTGGTCAGATCTTTGGTTTTCAACAATCCGTTTGTGATGACGGCCGACATCGACAGGAGGGTAGCGAGAAGGCAAAGCACTTGCCAAACCGGGATGCCGAAAGAGATCACACCCTTGGCAGATTCAATAAAACCTGTACCGCCCACACCCGGACCGGCCGTCAAAGCTGCAGCCAACGCACCGGCTACAATGGAGATCGTAATGTATCGCGATTGACGAGGCTCGTTTTTTTTGAGATAACCCGAAACTTCGCGACGTTTTGTTTTAATCTTTTCTAAAAGAGTATCTGCATCTTTCATAGTTCTCCCTTTTCTATTGTGATTTATGATTTATTTAAAATCTGCTTCGGAGCGTTCTTCTATCAAACGTATATGTAAAGCTTTTCAAGCGTATTCAAAAATTTTGTTAATCAAATGTTTAGTGAGATAAAAATCACATGGGAGAGGTAATGAAGAATAAGCGATAACAGAACCTTTATTAAAGCCGTTTGAAAACAAAAAAAGTCATATCATCATCTTGATTTCTCCCATCCAGCCATTTCGATGCAATAGCATAAAATTGATCGATAATCTCTTCAGGAGGGAGATGGATATTCTCAAGTAGTAACGCGGAGACCTGCTCATATCCCAGCATTTTGCCTTTTCTATTAAAAAGCTCCGGAAATCCATCAGACATAAATACCAAGATGTCATCTTTTTCAATATGGGTTCTTGAACATTTGTAGCGAAAGGATGTGTTGCTTCCAAGTGGCATTCCTTTTAAAGAAATCTGTTCAAGGACTCCGGTTTTTGCCCGGTATATATAGGCTGGGGGCATGCCCGCACCCGCAAGCTCCAATCTGTTTTCTGCGAGCCGCCCGATTGTGAAAGCCATATATATTTTTTTAAACCCCATGAGCCTGATTGAATTTGAAGCTTTTTTTATAAATGAGACGGGATCAGTGGTAACTGCATGTTCTGCAAAAATCAGTTTCATGGCTGTAACCATAACGCTGGCGCCAAGTCCATGCCCCGTTGCATCGCCGATACCAAATGTTAACCCCTGTTCATCGATCTGATAATCAAAAAAATCGCCCCCAACTTCTGAAGCTGTTTTCATGGAGAAGGAAAATTCATAATCGGGATGAGATGGAAATGGTGGCGGCAGCATACCCAATTGCAGGGCCCGGGCATCTTCAAGCTCATTGCTTTTGCGCCTGTATTCTTTCTTTAGAGCTTCCGTTCGCTCCTGAAGTTGATTTTCCGCTCTGAGCCGCCGCAATTCGGAAGCCGCGCGATCGGCAAATATTTTAAACAAGGTTACATTGCGGGCCTCCTCGGGCATAGGCCGTGTATCTAACACAGCCAAATTACCTAAAATAGTGCCATCAAGATCGAGTAGAGGTGCACCCAGGTAACTGGTTGCTTTAAAAGTCTGTGCGTCAGCAGCGTCAGGGTAAATGCCGAGAAGGTTTTCAGGGATATGATATAATTCCTTTTTCGCGAATACCTTTTCGCAGGGAGTCCCGGTAATTTTTAATACGTACTCTTTCACAAAATGATTATCCATCCACATTGCTAAAACCCGTGCATAGTCAGGGTTGGGTAAAACTTCGGTTACCCAGGCACCTTTCGTTCCAAGAGCCTCGGCTAATTTTTTTACAAGAATACAGAAAAAATCTTTGCCTGTATAAGAAGCTGTTGCCTCAAGGATTTTTCTGAGGGCCAGATCTTCGGTCCCGTTTGGGGCTATAGCTTGTAATTTGTTCATTTTTTTGAAGAATTGAGATGGTTAGAGAAAAAACTTCCGTTACCATCAAACAAGAACTGGGTTAACTACTTCTGAGAAATACTGGTGAAGATGTTGAACAACAATGGATCCTTCACCTACGGCAGACGCCACTCGTTTTACGGATCGATAACGAACATCTCCCGCGGCAAAAATACCGGGAGTACTGGTTTCGAGTGAAAGTGGAGATCGTTTCAGAGGCCAGATGTGGACGCCATCATTATGTTGTACATCCTGTCCCGTAAGAATATATCCCTGGCGGTTTCTGGCTACAACATTATCGAGCCAATCGGTTTTAGGCTCCGCTCCGATTAAAACAAATAATGCAGTTGTTGGAATTTGTTCGATCTCTTTCGTGGTTCGATTCTGTATCATTAAGCTTTGCAGTTTACCATCGCCCTCACCATCTATAATATCTACTCCAAGCCGTACGTGAATATTCGGAGTCTCTCTGATTTCGGTAATCAAATATTCAGACATACTTTTTGCCAGTGAATCTCCCCGGGCTAGTATTGTTACGGATGAAGCGAATTTAGCAAGATAGGAAGCGGCTTGACCGGCTGAATTTCCTGCACCTACAATACAAACCGATTGTCCCTGCATTCCCTTTGCCTCACTTCCTGCGGCTCCATAAAAAACGCCCATTCCGATAAGGGATTCAAGTCGGGGAATACCTAATCGGCGCCAGGAAACACCTGTGGCAATAACCACGGTTTTACTGGTAATTTCACGACCATCAGCGACCTGTACAATTTGCATATGTCCGTCCTGATGAACTCTGGTAACCTCTTGTGCAAATACCATATTGGCTCCAAAAAGCCAGGCTTGTTCGCACGTACGATATGAAAAATCGTGACCGCCGATTCCCCACGTAAAACCCGGAAAATTACGAATGCGGGAACTTGCACCGGCCTGACCACCAGAGATCTGTTTTTCTAGAACCACAGTTTCCAATCCTTCTGAGGCTGAATAAACAGCCGCGGCAAGTCCCGCCGGACCGGCACCAATAATAGCCACATCGTATACGCCTTTTTTCAGTTTTGTGCCGCCGCCGTACGCTTCAATAATATCGGCATTGGTAGGTTCAACAAGCACTCGCCCGTCATGCCGGATGATGACAGGCAACCGAGAACCATCAAGTCCCGCAGACTGTAAAAGAGATTTCCCGGCTTCTGAATCCTCGGAATAATATTTGTATGGCATGTGTGTCCGTGTAAGCAGATCGCGAATTTCATGAGCTCGTGGACTTTGTACGGGTCCGATAATTTTAAACATGATAAACCCGACTTCCTGAGATGCTTCCCAAGACGCAAGAAACTCGCTCAGGGCAGGATAAAGCCCGTATTCCGGAAACCAGGGTTTTACAAGGTGATAATCAATTTTTCCCAGCATCATAGCCGGCACACTGGGATTGGCTTTCGTGTAATCACGTTCTACCAGGAGAATACGTTTGGCAGAGGGATACAGTTCATGTGCCTTGACAAGAAAATCAACGCCTGACATTTCAGGCATTCTTTGATCTGCAATGAGTAAAGCCACGGGTTTTTCTTCAGCTGCAAATGTTTGTAATCTGGTTAAAGCAATATCTGGTTTCTGTTCGCAATAGATGCTGTAATCGTTACCGAAACGCTTTTTGATATCTTTGTTAAGTGCTTTAAGTACAGATTTTTCGTGAACGATTAAAAAAATGATGGGTCGATCCATAATGAAGCAATAATTATGGCCGGTATCTTTAGGTAAGGCATAACGAGCCGGCCGGTTTGTGTAAGCTTATGGGCTGTACGGCTTCGCTCTCCGTAAAGTTTCTGAAGCTAAAATATTCCGGAGACTGTTTTCGAAATGTATCTACATTAGATATAGATTGCAATAGCGGGGAAATGAGTTTTGATAAATTTATTTGACACGGATTAGCACCTGATGAAAAGAGACTTTCTTCCTTTTATATAAAGTCTCACTTTTAGCTTTTCGTTACATATTCATAAAAATTTGTCTTTATGAAGTAAATAACTGCTGCAGGCACAAGCAGGTACAAAAAGAAAGAAATAAGGGCAAAAATTCCGGCGAGTTCAACGGGTTGGGTTTGAGTGAAAACTACAGTTCCGAAGCTGCCTTGAGAAAATATTGAGTTGTGAATCATATTCCAGCCCAGATGGAGTCCAAATGGTAAAATGATTGAATTTGACTTGGCATATGCTCTTGCAAATGCATATCCCATGAAGCCAGTTGTTAGGAAAACAAGACTCATTCCCAGGAAATTGCCAAGTACCCCATAGCTGAACCAATGATGAATGCCGAATGCAATACCTGAAATAACGGTTCCTTTTTGACTGCCCAAATACTTGATCAATAAATACAAGAGAACTCCTCGATAAACCAACTCTTCAATCAAAACAGAGTTTATATCATAGAAAAGAGAATTTAGCAGTATTTGTATCGTGGCGTTTTCTGAGAGCATCCAATCGAAACTGCCTATCCATGCAAGCATCAAGTTAGTGAGTATGCGAAGAACGGCCATAAAAATAAATCCAAGACCAAATTCTTTACTTCGCTGGCCTCCCGGTTTCAGCCAAGTTTTAAAGAGATCTTTTTTCTCGAAAACGTAGATAACAAACCAAGACAGAACGAGAAGACTGATTGAATAGATTACAGATATTGGCATACATAGACGACAATGAAAATTGAAGCCGCCAATATAGATATTTAGACGCTCAGATTTTTGAGCTACACAAAATTAATTGACATCCTCTCTTCCCAAGAAAGTACGAAGCAGCAGACCAAAAGCCAGGCCGCCCAAAAGACCGAAGAGGAGTTCTCCGAAAAGAACCCCCAAAATCAGTCCGGATATCAAGCCGATGGCGAACGCCCGATTTTTAGAAATTATTAAATCGTCAGTCATCACAATTCTTTTTTTGATGGTTGAGTATACAGCAATCAGTTCCACTCTCCAATCAGAAATCAAAAAAACAGGCTTATTCCACCTTTATAAAGTGAAAAAAGTGACCATGTATCGATCAATCCATGACCTAAAATTACAGCCCAAAGGTTACGTTTGCTCAGATAAAAAATACTACCTATAGCCAAGGAGGCTGCCATTATACCAATAACGCCTGTGGGCCCCTGGAAAGAATGTGATAGGCCAAAATAGATCGATGAAAGAACAACAATTAATACTTTCTGCCACGTGCCGGATCCTAAAAGCCGTTCCATAAAATAGAAGCAAAAACCTCTATAAAAAACCTCTTCAGCAATGGCCGCACTTATCATTGCCTTCCACCAAAAATTAGCTACAAACGAAAAATTTCCCTCCAATGCTCCATATGCAGATGTATCCACTTCTTTTTGCAGGAGCTGTTCCAATAATGGACTCAGGAGATTACTGATGCCAACCACAACAATGAATCCAAGTGTAAATCCCCATATAACTGTCTTTTTAATATCTGCCTTCGTTAATCCGATCAGCACTAAATTAAAATTGTACGCATAGACATAACTGATTATAATTGTTGCAATTAGCGGGACTTTCCATGGGAATGATACTGGCCCGAAATAGGAAATTCCAATACAAAGTATCAAAACTACAGTATCGAGCCACAGCGGCGAGTTGGTTTCTATTCTACTTTTTTTGATGAGAGTAGATTCTTGCTGTGCCATAAATGAATCGCGACTTTCTATTTCTTTTTTGATTTTAGAAAGCGCAAATGATAAAGAATATCACCTAAAATTGGAAAGCTCTTTTTCTGTGAAATCTGATTCCCTGATTCGAGATTTAAATGATTCAAATATATCCAAACAAAGGCGGTATAATGATTACTACGATTGCTGCCCACACAGCATAAACCGGCAGATAATCAGTTTGCCATTTTTCGAGTTTTGAGAATGATTCTCTTCCCCGCAGGAACTGGATGTAAAGATTGGCCGACCAGACTAGATTGACCAATAAAATCAGGTTCATACCCAGTGCCACTACTCGATTTGGAGTAAAACCAAATTCATTGATTCGTCCGCCGATAGCCCATAATGCAATCAAGTCGGCAAGTAACGTACTGATAATCAGCACAACCTGAACCCAGTCAAAAATTCCGGGAGAAGATTCAGGATCTCGGGCGGAGATGGAATAAAGCAAAAGTGCAAGAACTAAAACCAAGAGCATGTCAAAAGCGATGAGTACATCTCGTTCAATTTCAATCGCACGTCCGGTCCACAACAGGGTTGCTAGAAAAGTGATTAGTACGATCGTGAACAGGGGAGAGAAGAGTCGTGCCAGCATCGGCGCCAAGCTCTCAGCAATTCCCTGTTTAATCTCCACTAGCCACGATGCAACGATAACTGCGCCCATAGCTCCGCACGGCAGAATCCATGATTCAAAAATGGGCTCGATGTCGATTTCAATGGTTTGAAATATCAGTGCCATAAATCCCATTAAGACACCGCCGCCGAGGGCAATCAGCACGTAGTAGATGAAGAGTTCCCCCGAGAATCGTATAAAATTCATCCGCTCTCGACCCAGGTTCCACTGACCACCGGCGAAGGCAATACCCACCACCAGCCAAAGCGCAATGGGCAGGTGCAGAGCCAAAAGAACTCCGGTATCTGATTCCGGACTGAATGGGTAAATATTGGCGAACAACATTGCCAAGGCAAACCCCAAAACAAACCAGATAATGGTGCGCGTGTTGGATTGGCGTTTCCATACAAAATAGAGGGTCAGAAGCGGCAAAACGAATAGACTCATATTCCGGGCATAAAACTCCTCGTTTTGGTCTAGATCTATCCCGAAAAGAGCCGGGAGCTTGATGAGTACAGCTGCTGCTATAGCTAAACCGAAGACAATAATGACTTCTTTGGTTGACTTCTCTGTTTGATTGAGTGAATCATTGGATGTCATAAGATGGCCCCCCGTTTTAGGAATTAAACACTGATTTTTCTCTCAATTCATCACCATTAACTGCATTCCGAAACAACAAAGCCGAAACGCACCAGAGTACAATGAAGAATGTGTTAATCCCTAAAATTTCTGTAACTGAGCTTGCAGGTGATTGATAAAACCCGCCGAGCAAAACCGTGGCGGTAACCAGTGACTGAGCGATAGCTGTGACAACCATTGAAAGGGCCATTCCTTTGGGCTGAAGACGAGAAATGATTGTCCCCAAAAGCCCGATAAAAATCACACCATAATATGCCATATTGATGGGATTGGATTCTGAGCCGATGATTCCAACTGCGCCATTCGCCCAAATAAGTATAAATCCGGTAAGAAGTGCTATTCCAACAGCCGAGCGATAGACAAGTTTTTCCGATTCTCGGGTTACAATCTTGTAGGTGAGTCCGGTTCCAAAGATGAGGGTTCCTGCAAATGTAAAATCGCTGATCGTCCAGGCAACTTCGTTGGAAAACTGCATGGAGATAAGGGGAATCAGTAAGATGGTTCCTGTGATCATTGCCATCCAAAGAATCGATGGGCTGAGTTGTTTTTTTGAATTCATATGTATCTCCTTTTTTAAGTATTAGTTAGGTTTTATATTGGTTGAAAGTACTTTGTATTTCAAAGTAAAGAGGTAAATTTTTTTGACACTTATTTTTTCGCTTTGATAATCTGTTCCATGAAGTTCAGGTATTCGTCAAACGCTTTCTTGCCTTCTTGAGTCATGTAATATTTCGTGTTGGGTTTATTATCGATAAAGGATTTTTCCACGCCGATAAAATCTTCTTTTTCCAATTTCTTAATGTGCGTTGCAAGGTTGCCGTCGGTCACATCCAAAAACTCTTTCAGTGATGTGAAATCCAGAGTATCATTTACCGCCAGGGCAGACATAATTCCCAGCCTTACACGGCTCTCAAACGCTTTATGTAAATCATCGAATGATAGTTTCACTGTTTCTCACCGCTCGAACCTGACTCGTACCTGAAATGCATATAAATTCCGTAGACGATATGAACTACTCCAAAACCAAGTGCCCAAAAAAGGATGCTAAATGGTATCAGCAGTACGCTGATCAATCCCAAAAAGATCTGGATGATTCCCATCAGCTTCACTTCAAAAATGGTATTGATACCGGCATTGTATAAAGCGATTCCGTAAAAAAGGAGGGTAAAGGGTAAAATCAAACCAATCAATCCTTTAATCATCAGAAATAAAATCAGAATTCCACCTGAGACTAGGGGAACCGCCATGTGCATCAACAGTCGACGGGAGGTGGCATTCCAGGCTTTCTCACCTCTTTCATTCGATTTTTTCCATGAGAAATAGAAGGCCGTAACTAAAGAGAGAATCAATACAACAACCGCCAGTAAAATTACTCCCAGTAAGTTGGGGGCATTGTAATAGACCTCGGCGGGGTTAAAATTCAGCCAGTTAAAAGCTACCCAAATACCAACCAAAGCATAAAAACCGGCCATGATGCCCGCCCATCCGGAAAGGGACAAAAATTTTGAGGATCGCTCCATCATGGAACGGATCTCAGCTAAATCTTTCTTGTAATCCTTTTCTTTACTCATTCAAAGTACTTTTTATTTAAAAGTTAATTTATGGATATCATTTATGCAATAGCGGTAGATTATTTCTTTGATGAGCGCTAAGAAATTTAAAAGAAAGCTCCACAGCTTAATTCGCAGCAGAAATAGTGGAAGAAATATTATTCGTGTTGAAGGTCGAGAAGAGCCTGTAAGACCGGTTTCGGTTGGTATTGACGATCAAATAGGAGCGGGTAATTTGTGCGTCCCCGAACCGGGAAATTGTTGAGCCACGATTGTCCGTCATTAAGCCCCCAGAACGTAACGCGGTCAATTTTATCGCTATGTTTTTTGAAGAGTGTAAATAAAGATGCATAGCGGTCGGTTAGTTTTTGTTGCATGGAATCCGGAAGGCTTGTTGTGAAAGGATTGAGAACTTCATGAAGGGATCCGTCATCTGGTAGTTGCACATTTACTTGTTCCTCTCGCGGTAAAAGATCAATATCAAGTTCGGTAATCATCACTTTCAATCCCAGTTCGGAAAATGCCAGGATACTCTCTTCCATCATCTCAATTGAAGGTGTATCAATTTTTAGATGAGCCTGCATGCCAATGCCGTCAATTCGGATGTTATTTTCCTGTAGATGTTTGACCAGTTCAATTGCAGCTTCACGTTTTTCAGGAATCCACAGGTTATAATCGTTGTAATACAGTTCGGTATTGGGAGCGGCTTCATCCGCATATTGAAATGCTTTATGAACGTAATCTTCTCCCACCAATTCAAACCATTTTGATTGCCGCATGCCACCTTCATCCAACACTGCTTCATTGACAACATCCCAGGCGTCAATACGTCCGCTGTACCTTCGTGCTACCGTTTCAATGTGAGTTTTCATTCGTTCAAGGAGCGCTTCCCGACCGATTTGCTCTCCATCCAAAGTTTCAAAAACCCAATCCGGAACCTGTGAATGCCAGACCAATGTATGGCCTACAATGAACATCTCATTTTCTTCACCAAATTCTACAAATGTATCTGCAGGCCCAAAATTGTATTCGTCGGGATTTGGATGAACACGCTCCCATTTTAACAGGTTTTCTGGAGTGATTGAGTTAAAATGCCGTTTAATCAACGGAGTGGCTTGGGGTATTTCCCCGCTAACCTGAGACCTGTTCAGTGCAACTCCAATTTTAAAATCATCCCGGTAAGCAGTAGCCAGAGATTCCGGAGAAGATGAATGCTGATTCTCTTGATCGTTCACGCATCCTGAAAGGCTCAAAATGAAGATCAAAAGGAGAAATGACCAATTTTTCTTATTGATTGTATGACTATTGTTCATCCCAATATCCTGACTGTTACATTCCTGTTAGAATTGAATTTATCTGATGTCTGATAATAAGCGATACCACCAATGATGGCAAAGAATGAAATTTATGATGGTGAAATGCAGATCAAAAAAGAAGTAAAAAACCGGCTAAGTTACTTTTTTCGGTTTACTGTACATTTCCTGGAATACAACGATGATGAAAGTAATCACGGTGATGGGGATGATGAAATAGAGCATCACATTATTGAATAGGGGCAGGAGATCGTGTTGGGTGGCGTTAAAGAAAAGATAAAAAGTGTAGGCAATGTAATATCCCATGAATAACGCGCCTTCCCATCTGCTTATGGTTCCGCCGGTGAAAAAGATAGGCAGGCAAGCAACTGCAACGGCAATGACAAGCGGAATATCAAACCCAACAACAGCTTCCGAAACAGGAATTCCATTGGGGGCTAGAATACTAGTTAACCCGAGCACGCCTAAAATATTGAATACATTACTGCCTACTACATTTCCCACGGCGATATCCCGCTCACTGCGAATAGCTGCAATGATGGATGTTACCACCTCGGGCATGGATGTTCCGGCGGCCACAATGGTCAATCCGATAATCAATTCACTGACACCCATATAGCTGGCAAAACTCACCGCACTGTTTACAAACCAACGCGATCCCAAAATCAGTAAACCCAAGCCCGCTAAGAAGAAGAAAATATTCAAAAGCCAGTTTACATCATTTTCTGAATCACTTTGCAGATCTGAACCATCTGGAGAGTTTTTTTCATTTGAACTCTTACGCAGGCTGAAAGAAATCAACCCGACAATGTAAATAATCAATCCGGCTGTAAGCAGAAATCCATCAATTCGTCCCAGTAATTGATCCAGGCTTAAAAGTAAGACGGCAACGGAAAGGCCGATCATTAAGGGGACATCAAAACGGATGAGTTGTTTGGAAACGCTGAGGGGTATAATTATGGCCGAGAGTCCTAAAATCACGAGGATGTTGAAGATGTTACTTCCCAACACATTGCCCAATGCAATATCTGCCTGTCCCGAAAAAGCACTATTAATACTAATGGCTAATTCCGGAGCACTCGTACCAAGTGCAACAACCGTTAAACCAATGATGAGTGGAGAAATGCCAAGGGCCGCTGCAATCCTCGATGCACCTCGAACCAAGAGTTCTGCTCCTGCAATGAGAAAGGCTAAGCCCAAAACAAACAATAGAATAGTCATAGAAAATTTGATTCTAAATTATGCTTACATCACAGTTGCACCGAAGGCTCAAGATATCTTTACGAGATTGAAATCGAAAATTAAGAAATCAAAACTTCTGCTGAATTGAGAGTAGATTTGCGGTTGTAAATATATGATTTCCGATGCAAATTTAAATAAATATTGTAGGATACATTGGAATAAAATTTTACCTGAATACTATTTTATATCGAAGTTGATTTTTTAGTATCCTTAGATAAGAATTTTTTAAGAAACTATAACTTCATTTACCCTACACATCTGTAATCTGTGATCCGATATTTATCCGCACTTTTTTTACTGGTCGTTATTTTTGTGTCTTATTTGGCTTTTACCAATGCGGAATCGGAGCCGAAAGTTGTTGAAAGTAAACCCGAAAAAGTAGAATGGGAGATGGATGCATCGTTATCCATCTACCTGGAAGAGTTCGAACGAAATTTTAAAGAAGGTCTAGACGAGGAAAATATACCGGGCGCTGCGGTAGCCATGGTAAAAGATGGGCGGGTTGTTTTTCAAAAAGGATTTGGCGTAAAAAAGAGAGGGACGACCAACGAAGTAGACGAACATACCGTATTCAGGTTGGGAAGCGTGTCAAAGGGATTTGCTTCCGTCCTCACCGGAGTATTTGTTGAACAAGGAATGGTAAACTGGGATGACCCCGTCACGCGTTATTTGGATGAATTTAAGTTAAATGATCCCGGTCAAACCGAACGGATTCAGGTCAGGCATCTGTTATCTCATACATCCGGATTACCGCGTCATGCGTATACAAATTTAGTGGAAGACGGTCTCACTCTTGACAGTATCATACCGCGATTGGAGAACGTCCCGTTAATCTCAAAAGAAGGTCGCCAACTTTCTTATCAGAATGTGGCCTATTCAGCGATAGAAAAAGTACTGGAAGTTCAAACAAACACCGAGTTTACCACACTTCTGCACGAAAAGCTTTTTGATCCGTTAGAGATGGATCATTCTTCAGCAAATTATGATGGTATTAGTTATTCCGGGAATACAGCGTTGCCCCATATGCTTCGTTCCAGAACCCGCGGGCGCGTTCCCGTGCCTATTAATGAGAAGTATTATAACGCGGTTTCTTCCGGCGGGATCAATGCCTCCGCCTCAGACATGGGAAAATGGTTGCTCCTGTTAACAGGAAACCATCCTGAAGTTATTTCTGATGAAACGCTTGAAGATATTTATGATCCGTTTGTAACCATCCACAACCGTCGATATAGCAGATATTGGAATGGGGTGAACGAATCGCACTACGGCATGGGGTGGAGAGTGCTGGATAATCACGGACAGAAGATTGTGTACCATGGCGGATATGTAAACGGATACCGCAGCGAGATCGCGTTTGCCCCGGAAGATGGCGTAGGAATCTGCATTCTCATCAACACCCATTCAAGCTACCCGTTAACCGTGATTCCCGATTTCTTCAATCACTTCAAATCCATTTCTCCGGAGGATGTTTTAGAGTGAGGAATAAACGATCAAGAGAATAAATTACTTGCTGATCTCTCACAGTTACTAGAATTTATCTGTTTTGATAATGTGTAAGGATACCTCAAATTGAGCTTCTCCGTTAATAGTCTGAAACGGATTGAGTTCAGTTTCTGCTTCCTGAACTGTTGATTCCATGCAAAGTTTCACCAATCTTTACCTAAGAAATCTTTGGAAGTTTTAAGAAACCATTCCGTGTTTTCGCCTTGATGAATTCGATGTTCTGTATTGGGCAAAATCCACAGAAAAGCATTTGGCATAGTTGATTTGGCTTGAATCAAACAATCTAACGGAACTGCTGGATCATTATCACCCACAACGAAAAGAGTTTTGGTTTTGATGCTCTTGAGTTCGCTTTCACTGAGGGAAACTGAATAGTTCGGGAACTGCTCAAGAATGTTTTTAATGCGGTCTTCATTCATCTGCTGCTCACGCATCCAGGATAAATTTTCGATGTTTGAATAGGATAAATACTCTACAAATTCAGGAAAATCTTTCGCCTCCCACGATCCGCATGAACCGATAATAATCATCGATTTTATCAGATCCGGATCTAAAAGTGCAAGTTGAAAAAGGATCTCACCTCCGTAACTGTACCCAATCGCATGCATGGTATCCAGTTCTAAATATTCGGCCAGGTTTTTTAGATTCTGTGCAGCCGCCTTTATAGACAACTCTTCTGTAAACGGACTTGATTTCCCATGCCCCATCAAGTCAACCAAATAGAGTTCATAGTCGTTGCTGTATTCCTCTATAAAGGGAATCCAGGATTGGGATGACTGAGTAAAACCATGCAGCAGAAAAAGCGGGCTGCCATTCCCATAAACTTCAAAATAGGTCTGCAAGCCATTTAATTCTATGGTTTCAGCTTGCTTCGGGTTTTGTGAATAACCATTCATGGTTATGAAGAAAATTAGGAACAGGAATACCCATTTCATTCTTGATTGTTTTGGTGATAAACTCCTGATTTAAAACATGGGACTGAACGGGTTTGATCAACCGCTATGATTCAATATGCACAGAATTTTTATAAATGATCGAATAATTTTTTTGAAGAGTAGGAACGTTGGCAAACCTTTCACATCCTAAACTGGTGCAGGTGTTCAATCCGGTATTTCAAAGCAAGAAGTAGAATAATGTGAGTAATACCTTGCTGGTAACATCATTCTTTCATCAACAAGTCAAGGATGACACTTGTGACCAAGCTTTTTTTGCAAGGTGGATGGACGCACAAGTGACGCTTCGCTGAACACTTGCGCCAGATAGGAAATTTATTAATTCTTCTCATCTATAAATCAAACCAAACAATCGGTCCAGTCCAGTGCCATGTGGATTAACAAACCAAGTCCGGAGAGATGTATAATTCGTGCGTTGGAAGTAAGCCGCCCATCTTCGCTATTTCTACCAAAGAGTAGTGGCAGAACAAAAAGCAGAACGTAGATTCCGATAACCGGAAGTGTGTGAAGGGGGTGGAAACCGATGGAGCATCGGTTGGGATCATAGATTGGGTCAGCCAACAGGTGGTCAAGATCCACGATCATGGTCGCGATCATAATCAACGCAGCATTCCGCCAGCGACTTTGATAGAAGAGAATCGCCACGAGTACAGGAACAAAAAAATGCAGAATGATGTGAAACATGGCGCCAAGGTAAAAAAACAATCACAAAAGAGTGCTATGTGATATTCGATCTCAGAAGTTTGAGACCCGACTTGAAATCGGATATCAAAGATGGTCGATCAGTCATCGAATGAGTGATTTAGCTGTGAACGATAATCAATGCTTGTTAAACTCATCCGATGAATCACCAATCACAAATCAAATCACCAATCAAAATTCAAGCCGTAGCCGTTCGAAAACTGGAAATGACATCGTCTTGTATCATATAAAGGCACGGAACAATCACCAGAATAATTGAGGTGGCAAATACAATACCGAATCCGAGTGAGATCGCCATTGGGATTAATTGAATGGCTTGTCGGGATTGCTCAAGGATGATCGGTGTCAGGCCGCCAAAAGTGGTGAAGGTGGTCAGCATAATGGGACGGAAACGCCGGAGACCGGCTTCGTGAATCGCATCAAACGGACTGTGATTATTTTTCCGTTGCTTATTGGCATAATCAATCATAATCAGTGAGTCGTTCAGAACCACACCGGAGAGGGCGATCACACCCATCAGACTAACCAGTGAGAGATCATACCCGAGTAAAATGTGGCCGATGACCGCACCGACAATGCCGAAGGGTATCGCACCCATCACAATTAAGGGTTGAATGTAACTGCCAAATGCGATGGCAAGGAGTCCGTAGATCACAAACATCGCTAATATAAAACTACCCCAGAGCGCAGAGGTGGATTCACGCATTTCTGCCTGGCTGCCTTCGAAGCTCCAAGTAATTCCTGGGAAATCGGCCCGTAACTGAGGCAGGGTTTCGGTTTGAATGGATTCGAGGATTCTGGATACGGCGTTGGCAGGCTCGGCATCCATGCTTACACTTACCACTCGCCGTCCGTCTCTGCGGTTAATACTCGTGAACGCTTCGCCCTCTTCAAGACTCACTACATCCATAAGGGGAACTTCCTGTCCTGATGGAGTTTGTATAACAAAATCTTCCAGGTGATGGATATCCTGTCGTTGCGGACGCGGAAGTTTTACACGCACTTCAATCTCATTGGTTCCGCGAAGCTGACGCATTGCCAGCGCACCATAAAAAGCATCACGTAATTGATTGCCTACATCTTCAGGGGTCAGGCCAAGTTTGCGGCCTTCTGGCAGGAGCCTGAAGTCGAACTGAGTTTTACCGCGGTTGTAGTTGTCGTTCACATCGCGGGT